>CALYSH010000094.1 GCA_945485625.1 uncultured Lachnospiraceae bacterium
CTTCCGTCGTCTGCGTAATCGAAATACTCAATAACAGCCTTCTATATCTGAATAGGGCGCAGGGGGAGGGGCCGGATACAATTGTGGAAAAACTGGGGCGGTATCTGCTTCTCACGTCGGCAATCAATTTTGGTCTGGTTTGGTTAAGCTACCAGTTTGAAAAGAGAATCAGAAATGAGAAACTGAAGCGCTATCTATTGATGTTTTTCATGGTGCTGCTTTGTACGGATGTGGCATTCTCTCATTATCAGTTTTCCATCTGCTTTGGATTGTTTGTGGTTCCAATCATTATGTGTACGCCGTATGAGGATTGGAAGCTGACGCTTTACACGCTGATTCTTTCTTTGGCCGGAGAGCTTACGGCCGTATTGGCCAGAGGGTTTGATCCGGAATATAACCATGATATTGGGCCGGAGGCGGCCATCGCATTTGCTTTTGCTCTGTGTGTGTTTGTCTTCGCATTGATTATCAGCGATACAATGAAGAGGACACGCAACTCTTTAAAGGAGGCTGTAATTGCCATAGAAAAGGGGAACGCGTCCACGGAACGGATGGTTCTTTCCATGAATATGCTGGAAACCCTTGCAAACACAATTGACGCAAAGGATAAGTATACGAACGGTCATTCTTTGCGCGTTTCCATTTATGCCACAAAACTGGCCCAGGCTATGGGGTGGGATGAAAGCAAAGTATTCCTGCTGCGTTATGAGGCGCTGCTGCATGATATTGGAAAGATCGGCGTGCCCGACACCATATTGAATAAGCCCTCCAGATTGACCGAAGAGGAATTTGAGTTGGTCAAATCTCATACGGTGGTGGGTTCTGATATTCTGAAAAAGATGATTGTTCTGCCGGGTGCCTCTGATGTTGCCAGACATCATCATGAGCGATACGACGGAAGGGGATACCCGGATGGGCTTTCCGGTTCCGATATTCCCATTAACGCGCGTATTGTATGTGTCGCGGATGCCTACGATGCCATGAATTCAAACCGGGTTTATCGAAAGGCCCTGAATCCGGTATCCATTCGCGCTGAATTGATTGGCGGAAGAGGAACACAGTTTGATCCGGAACTTCTGGACACTTTTGTCGCGTTGTTCGATGCCGGTGAGCTGGCAATCCCCGATTCCACCGATGCCCCAAGTACAAATGAAGAACAGAATATCATGGATGACATCAACAAATTGCTGCAGCGTTTGAATGATCTTTCCATACAGTATAACTCCATCCATGATTTTGATCGTTATTATCAATACATGAAGAACATCGGTCGTAGATACCACCGCTCTGTGGAAGTACTTCAGATTGACGTTGTGAAAACAGCGGAAGGGGAAGCGGCCATAAGTGAGAGCGAAGTATCGGACATCCTTTCCGGATTGATCCACAAATGTATCAGAGGTGTTGACGTTCACAACAGGTTTACGGATACAAGGCATATGGTGATACTGCTGGATGCAGGATTGCCAAATGTGGATATTGTAAAAGGGCGTATTGAACATCTATACGAGGCAAGTGAAGCCAGCAAGGAATATCAGCTTGTATTTTCTGTCTTTGATTATATGGAAGCACCGGAAGAGGTAAAAAGAATAGAGTCCTGAGAACGGCTTGTAAATGAACCTATAGACTGTAAAATCCCGAATGCTTTTGCCGCATTCGGGATTTTGATAGCAGAAGAAAAGTGAAGCCGTGACCTGCATGATAATAACCCTGCAGGTTGCCTACATTGGTCACAGCACTGCCTGCCCCTGGCTTTCAACGGGAAGTATAACTGAAAATGAGGTTTCGTTCCAATCATCATCCCGATAGAGAAGAGAAATGGTGAGGTCCTTCAGATCTTCGATTTTTTCAACAGGGAGATCGCTGCAGCTGCACTGGATTACCCTTTTTGTATGAGCCGGCAGGGGGGAATAAATCCACAGATCACAGGCCGAACCATTGGCCAGAACATCATCGCTGCGCAGAACAAGATTTCGATCACTTTTGTTTTCGATAAAGATCAGGAATGAAATGTCGCTCAGACTCGCGGAATCATATTTCGGTGGAATATAACCGCGGTACACCAGCCGAACATTTTCATCCTCAAACAATGGGGCCCCGTCATCGGCAGGATTCGGCTGGGTTTTCAATTCCGTGTCAGGAAATGGGACGCAGATGAAATCAGTCAGAACAGCCTGGTCACTGTTCTTTGCTTCATAAAAGCCCAGACGAAAACCATAGGTAGAAACGGTGCTGATTCCGCAGTAGTTCAGGGCATCTTCATTCAGGTACAAAGTTAGGCACTCCGATTGCCTGGGCTTGATTTCTCCACTGAGATACGCGTATTCGTCCAGACAAAAATCATTCACGGTCAGACTGTCAAGCCATAAAAAAATGCGTTTTTTGCCGTCATTGAAAATGTTCAGGGGAAGTTCGGAAGTGAAGCCCGTCTCGGGATTCCAGGGGGTGCTAACCCGGATTCCGTTTCCGGAATAGAGCAGATAGTCATCCTGCGGAAGGGATTCGGAAGTCGGGCTGGTTATGTAGCTCAGAGTATCTCCGAATTTTTCCGCGATATTCTTGGTAGCGTCCATGATGGGGCCTAACAGGAAAAGGACAAGCATGACGACGCCCAATGGGCGAACCTTCCGCTTTTTCGCCGGGCGACGCTTCTGGGGAACCGGCGGGCAGCCAAAGGGATCGGCAGTGGGAATGGGCTTGCGTGTTGTTTCCCGAATGACCAGAGGTTCTCCCTTATGTACATGGAGCCGGTGGGCGATTTCTTCGTTAAAGGTTTCATATCCGCAATTTCGACACTTTTTTCCGTTAAAGGAATTTCCGCAGCTGGGGCAATCATACCGGGGCATATACATCCTCCTCCTTTTTGATATTATAACAAGCGGTGAACGGTTGTGTCAAGAAAAAGCCCTGCTTTACGCAAGCAGGGCCAGAATTTGGGCTTCGGACAACACACCCTGGGTTCGTTGAATTTCCTTTCCGTTCTGGAAGACAATGAGGGTGGGAATGCTGCTGACGTGGAAGGCCTGTGCCAATTCCGTAACGTCATCCACATTTACCTGATAGAACCCAATTCCCGATGCCTTTTTTTCCGCGGACAGAAGAATCGGTGCCAGGGCCTGGCAGGGACCGCACCAGGGAGCCCAAAAATCCACCAGACAGGTATTGGAGGATTTGCAAATCAATTCTTCAAATTCTTTTCTGGAGGAAATTGCTTGTGCCATAAACGATTACTCCTTTTCAGAAATGGATTGCCGGATCGAATCCGAAAAAACGGTTGAAATTTTGCGAAATTCATACTGTACAAAATGGCATTTTTATGGTAATATCCAGAATTAGAATGAATCTCATAAAGGAGAAGGATTATGAACATTTCTAATGATATTCGCTATGTGGGTGTCAATGACCATCAGGTGGACCTGTTTGAGGGTCAGTACCGGGTTCCCAATGGCATGGCCTACAATTCCTACGTGATTCTGGACGAAAAGGTCGCGGTCATGGATACGGTGGACAAGAATTTCACCCATGAATGGCTGGACAACATCCAGAATGTGCTCCAGGGCAGAAAGCCGGATTATCTGATTGTTCAGCATATGGAGCCGGACCATTCTGCCAACATCGCCAACTTTATGAAGGTCTTCCCGGAAACCACAATTGTTTCCTCCGCCAAGGCATTCACCATGATGGGCGCCTTTTTCGGCACCTGCTTTGAGGACCGCCGGATTGAGGTAGGGGAAATGAGCACCTTGTCCCTGGGTAAGCACACGCTGACCTTTGTAACGGCGCCCATGGTGCATTGGCCCGAAGTGATTGTGACCTATGATAGCACGGATAAGGTCCTGTTCTCCGCCGACGGCTTTGGCAAGTTTGGCGCTTTGGATGTGGAGGAGCCCTGGGATGACGAGGCCCGCCGTTATTATATCGGCATTGTGGGCAAATATGGCGCTCAGGTGCAAAATCTGCTGAAAAAGGCTGCCACACTGGATATTCAGACCATTTGCACTCTCCATGGCCCCGTGCTGACAGAGAATCTGGGTCACTATCTGAAGCTCTATGACATTTGGTCCTCCTATACCGTGGAAAGTGAAGGCATTGTCGTTGCTTACACCAGCGTGTACGGAAACACCAGAGCAGCCGCGGAAAATCTGGTTGCCAAGCTCAGGGCCAACGGCTGCCCCAAGGTGGTTGTTCATGATCTTGCCCGGGGTGACATGGCTCAGGCGGTTGCTGACGCTTTCCGTTACAACAAACTGGTGTTGGCTACAACCACCTACAACGCGGATATTTTCCCCTTTATGAAGGAATTTATCCATCACCTGACGGAACGGAATTTCTGCAACCGTACGGTTGCTCTGATTGAAAACGGCTCCTGGGCACCTTTGGCTGCCAAGGTGATGAAGACCATGCTTGCGGAATGCAAGAATCTGACCTTCACGGAAACGAATGTGCGCATTCTTTCCGCACTCAATGAGACCTCCTCTGCTCAGGTGGAGGCTCTGGCAAAGGAACTGTGCACGGAGTATCTGGCGCAGCAGAATGCCACTGCCAATAAAAATGATCTGACAGCGCTCTTTAACATCGGCTACGGCCTGTATGTGGTGACCAGCAACGATGGGACCAAGGACAACGGACTGATTGTCAATACCGTCAGCCAGGTAACCAATACGCCCAACCGGGTGGCGGTGACCATCAATAAGCAGAACTACTCTTTCCATACCATCCGCAAAACCGGCATTATGAATGTGAACTGCCTGGATGTGACAGCGCCGTTTTCGGTGTTTGAGCGTTTCGGTTTCCAGAGTGGCCGTACGGCAGATAAGTTTGCCGGGATGGAGTTCCTGCGGTCCGACAATGGCCTGGCCTTTTTGCCCAGGTACATCAATTCCTTTATGTCCTTAAAGGTTGAGGAGTACGTCGATCTGGGAACCCATGGTATGTTCATCTGTACGGTGGCGGAAGCAAGAGTGATGACGGACGCGGAAACCATGACCTATACATACTACCAGAAGAATGTGAAGCCCAAGCCCCAGACCGAGGGAAAGAAAGGCTTTGTATGCAAGGTGTGCGGCTGGATTTACGAGGGTGAAGAACTGCCGGATGACATTGTATGCCCTCTGTGTAAGCACGGCGCTGCCGACTTTGAACCCATTGGATAAGAAATAGACTACAATACCCTGCTGCACGCCTATGTGAGCTGCGGCAGGGCTTTTTTGCATCCACAGAAGGATCAAACCGTTTTGTATCGTTTCGGAAGCCTCTTGGTAAAATAACGGTATTACCACTATCGGGAGGATTCCAAAATGAAAAAAAGCAAACCAATTGTGAATATCCAAAAAATCAATGCCTATCTGACTTCCCTTCGGGAGCAGGAGCGTTCCGCGGCCACAATTCAGAAATACGGCCACGATCTGAGGACGTTTCTGGACTTTGCAGGGAAGATGCCGTTTTCCAAAATCACTGTAATTGCCTGGAAGGAACAGCTGATGGCAAGCTATGCCCCTGCAACGGTAAATTCCATGCTGGCGGCAATAAACGGCTATCTGCGCTTTTTCGGGTGGGGAGAGCTGCAGGTCAAGCCTCTGAAGATTCAGCAGGCCCTGTTTCTGGAGGAGCGAAGAGAGCTTACAAAAAAGGAATATGCGCGCCTTGTGGCGGCTGCTCAAAAAAAGGAAAATGAACGTCTTGCGTTGGTAATCCAGACGATCTGTGCCACCGGAATCCGGGTGTCGGAGCTGAAGTATATCACAGTGGAATCTCTGCAGACAGGCCGTGCGGAAATACGCAACAAGGGAAAGCTGCGTCTGGTTTTTCTGCCTGGTAAACTGCGCAGGGTTCTCAAACAATGTGCGCAAAAACAAAAAAAGACCGCCGGGGCGGTATTTACCACCCGGACGGGAAAGGAGCTGGACATATGTGAGGCCGCCCTTTGGCTGCTTTTTGCTGCGGAATGGTGCGTCTGATTCATTGAGAGGCAATTACCAAAACTTAAGGAAGTATTAAACCCCCGGCAGTTGACTTTTTGACGGGCTTTTCGTATGATGAACAAAACAAAAGTGTGCCCTGCGGGAGGATGCAAATATGAAATTTCAGAAAGCAATCATATTGGGGCTGGCGGTTTGCCTGACGGCCGGTATCAGCGGATGCGGCAAGGAAAAGACTGCTGTATATGTGCAGCAGGTATCAAGCATTACGGGAATCAGCTCCGGGGAGCGCTTCTCCGGCATGGTGGTTTCGGAGAACATTGCCGAAATCAAAAAGGATTCCGACAAGGATGT
>CALYSH010000095.1 GCA_945485625.1 uncultured Lachnospiraceae bacterium
AAACCTTACAAAAATCTTCTGAGGTAGCGGAACTCTTAAAGGATCTCGTGGAGAAACAAGGGTATGACCGCAAGGAACTGAAGACCTTGTATTTTAACATTAATACGGAATATGAAAGCTATCAGGCTAAGGACAAGAGCTGGCAAAGAAGATTTCAGGGATATAAATATGTGCATCGCATGAAAATAGAATTCCCGGCAGATAATGAAAGACTGGGGAAAATGCTTTATGCCCTGGCGCACTGTCCGGTAGCACCGGAGTTTTCCATTGAATATACCGTGGCGGATCCGGAAGCATCAAAAAATGAGCTTCTTGGAAAAGCAGTAAAGGATTCTATGCAAAAGGCATCTGTGCTCGCCGAAGCATCAGGAGTAAAGCTCGACAAAATCCTAACGATTGACTATTCCTGGGGAGAAATAGATTTCGTATCGAGACCATTGCAGGAAATGTCCTTAAGATGCTGCGCAGAGGACGCATGTAGTCCTGCCTCATACGATATGGATATCGAACCGGATGATATTGATATTACACATACCGTAACTGTGGTCTGGAATATTGCGTAGGGGGATGCACTATACAATTGTGCCGTGAAAAGGTGTAACCAATCCGGTATACATTGCTCCATTTCCTCGCTTAGTTCAGCAATTATTTGTGTATGGACAATTGGGACGGAGAGAGTCGAGTCGTATCTGACGGAGAGATTTGCTATTGAAAAAAAGAGGTTGTTATTGCATAATTGAATTGTTGTTTCGGCACAGCTCCATAAGCGCGTACGCGGAATGGTGTTCTTGAACCGGAGGCGTGCCGGATGGCAATCAGGGTTCTTCTGATTTTATGAAGAGGCAATAGTAATCCCCTTCCAGGCATGTGTATTTGTAACCGGTTTGTTCGTTATCCATGATTACATTGCGCCAGCCGGAGGTTTTATTGCATACAAGAATGTCGGCCTGGTCATAGGATGCGGGATTATAGAAATGAAGGTTCTTGTAATCCTTAATAAAGCCCAATTCGTCACAATGTGAGGCGAATTCTGCCGGAGGAATCGGATTGGAAAGAAAATAGATCTCTCCGACCTCCCCTATCACATAGATTTCTTTTTCACTCTGGGATGCATCCAACAACCGGAGAGCCTGATCTACACCGCCAAATACCTGATAATTTTCAGAATTGTCGGGATGAAAGTATTCTGCGGTAAAGCCCAGAAAGGTTCCGCTGTAGAGGCAGACCAATAGTATGGTGTATGTGGCCTTGAGGGACTTTTTCCTCAATTGGTTTTCCGCGAGGAATATTCCGTTTAAGCAAAAGAAGGCAAGGGCAATGAATATTCCATTAATATGATAATTGTATAGCCCGCAAAGGAGAAACATGATTATCTCAGCCGCAGAAAAAAGTAACATCATAAAGTGAACGGAGAGGTGTCCTGCCTTGATATCCCGGATGGTGTGATAAATGCTTGCAATACCTCCCAATAGAATAAAGGGTACACTCCACCAGTACATGGTCCAATAGTGTTGGGAGGAACCATACTTTCCATCATAAGTGAGAGGATAAAGAAGGTTTTTCAGTTTTGCTCCGATGGAGGATATGGAGAAAACAATTTCTTCCGCTCGATTTGTATGCATTTTAGGTATGGAAAAGAATGGTGTAACAATCGCTTCCAGATCCAGAACATGGACCAGGACGGTGAGCAGCAGGGGGATAACCATAATGACCAGGGGAATCGCCCAAAAAAGCAATTGCTTAAATCTTGCCGTACGTCGTTCTCTTTTATAGAGGAGATAGTAGATTCCGAAGGAAAGACTAAAGAGAGAAATGACTATGGCAGCAATGATATAGGTATACAGCACAAAACCAAGGGAAATACCCAATAGGGCGAAATGACCATAGTATGCTCCTTCCGGGTGCTTGCGAATCTTTTGAATCAGACGAATCAAAACATAGAGAGAGACAGTTACGGCACCAAGCATTGCGTTACAGTCCAGAGCAAAGCGACAGTTCATGATAAAATAGGGGAAAATGCTGAGGAGGAGAAAACCGGTATAAAAGCCTTTTCTGCCCCACATCTCTTTCATGATGAGTGAGCCGAAAATTACCGTAACCATTCCCATAAATACTGCGGGGAAGCGGAGCGTAAACATATTCAGCCCGCCCAGTTTGATGCAAAGTGCACAGAAATAGGTGTAGAAGGCACTTTGTTCGCCATAGAAATTAGAGGGGCAGATGGGTAGAAAATTCCCGTATCGATCGGTGCCAAAGTGGGCAATGGACCATGCGTTGAGTCCCAGTCCGGCCTCATCAATATGCATGCTTAGAGGGAGGACTGTGATTTGATATATTCTTAAGACGAGAGCAAACAATATTAGAATTGCTGTGATAAAACAGGTTTTGTATTGCTTCATGGGTTACCTCGTTCAGAAAAGTGATTTCTTTTCAACAGATTCATGTTATTATATACTATGATACCAGGGTCAAAAGGTCTATACCCACATGAGCTTGCTCATAAGTGGGGAATAGACCTTGGACCCCGCCAAAATATGAGCATAAAAGTGGGACACCAGTACCACGATATGCGAATATTTTGTAGGATTGTGGGAGCACAAAGTGCGGAACAATCCGTAGGTATCATGATGAGGGACTATTAATCCTCACATCATACTATATATGATTGGCTGAATAAAAACAAGCTTGAAAGTGTGCGGTGACCGGGGTGAACGGGATTTGATTTGAAACGAAAGGAATGTCGGAGGAGTGGACGATAGCTTTGGTATGAAAATTCGAAAAAAAATAAAGATTGCCTTACAAGCCCTGCTTATCATGTATGCTTTCTTTTTCGAGTATACGGAGCCTTTGCAGGTACAGGATTTTAAATCATCGATTCATTATTTATTTGCACAGTGTATGGATATATTGGGAGAGTATCACATTGAACAGTTGTTTCTCTTTTGTATGAGCGTGATACTGATCCTGTGGGTGAATAAAAGTGAGTACAGGAAAACCAACCCGGGTAAGCTTTTGCCCGCCTTTTTTTCTGCCTGTCTTATGATTGGCAGATGTATGGCAGGACCGGGAAGTCTGGACGGAATCTTTGGGAATCCTTTTTCGCTGATAAAGTCATTGCTTGCATTTTGCGGTTATGCACTGTTGCTTTATTATTTGCTTGCGGTGGCTCTGGGATTATTCGAGAAGGCCGGCAGTTCTCAATGGAAGCCGGCGAAGCTGGGGAAGGTGCTTGGTGATAATGGATTCCTTCCGGTTTGGGGACTGCTGCTGCTTGTATGGTCTCCGATTGTCCTGTTAAGTTATCCCGCGAATTTGTGCTATGACGGTCTGGGTGGTATTGCCCAGGGAGTGGGAGAGATTGCCTATACCTCCCATCACCCGCTGCTTCATACATTGTTTATGAGTTCTCTTGTGAAGCTTGGTAAGCTGATTACGGGGAGCTATAATGCGGGGGCATTTGTCTATATTGTTTTGCAGGCTTTGATGCTTTCGGCGGCTTTGGCGGGAACCATTGTGCGGCTTGCAAGGAGACAGGCATCCTATTCGTTCCGTTTTTTTGCTTTGGCAATCTATCTGCTTAGTCCCATGTATTCCAATATGGTTTCCACCCTGCTGAAGGATATTCCTTTCATGGCCGCTTTTATCTGGTATCTGCTTTTGCTGGAGGAATGCGTGCACAGGGGACTTGACACACTGTCGCCCAGGGACATGGTGAAGCTTACGCTAGTATCGGCACTTGTGGGACTCCTGCGCAAGAATGGTCTTTATGTGGTTGTGCTTACGGCCGTTGTGATCGTAATTGTATGGGGAAAGAGGTTAAAAGCAAAGAAGGTATTTATCATGCTTGCTTTGATTGCAGTGCTACCGCTTCTTCTTTGCAAGGGCGGAGATGAACTGATGATTCGAAGCCTGCATGCGAACAGGGGAAGTGTTGCGGAGATGATGTCTATTCCCTTCCAACAGACTGCCAGATACCTGCAATTGTATCGGGGAGAATTATCTCCTGCGGAGCGCGAAGGGATTGAAACGGTGCTTGGGGATGCGGATAAAATAGCCTTGAGATATGATCCCTTATCCGCAGATGCAATTAAGGCTCTTTATGTGACTACATCGGGCTTTGAGGAATTGACTGACTATATGAAGGCGTGGTTTATGGGTCTCTGTAAACATCCTGGGGTATATGTGGATGCATTCCTGATACATGTGTACGGATGGTTTGACCCCGGTGTAATCAATTCCATTCGATACGAGGCGGAAAGTGAGATGTTCCCCAGAACGGGACCGCTTCGGGACATGGATAAGATTCTGGTTTTCTGGTATCGCGGATTAAGACACATTCCGTTTATAGAAATATTGGAAAATGTGGGGATATATACCTGGTGTCTCTTTCTGCTGGCTTCCGTTTCGCGTAGAAAGAAGGATGGAAGAGGTATTCTGCTGGTTCCTCTCTTTATCAGTCTGTTGATTTGCATGGCTTCGCCCTGTTTCTTCCTGCATCCCCGCTATGCATATCCGATTATGTTTACGGTTCCATTTCTGATCGGACTGCTTGGAACCCGGTCGAAGGAGAATGGGGAGGAGAAGGTATGAGGTTGAAGACGACATTTGAAAAAAGAGATACCATGGTGGTAAAGGGGCTGGCAATTCTGATGCTTTTGTTTTACCATCTCTTTGAAAATGCTGCCGTTTTGGAACAGTTAAATGTGGTGTACGCACCGTTCCCCCGGGATTTGTTTCTTATGCTCAGCGGATTTGGTAATATTTGTGTGGCTGTGTTTGTGTTTTTGACCGCATATGGAATAACCAAGGGCTGTATGACCTCCGAAGATGATTCTGTTACTGCCCTTATGCACGGTGCAGTTGGGCGTTTTTGCAAACTGATTGGAAACTTTGTCATAATGTATTTGAGCGTGAATCTGGTGTGGCATTCCTTCTTTGATTATGTGAAGCTGTACGGAAAAGGGATACAGGGGTGCATGCTGGCCTTTATTGATATGTTTGGCTTTGCACAGTTTTTCGGTACGCCTACGTTGAATATGACATGGTGGTATATGGAGCTGGCGATACTTTTTATTTTTCTGGTCCCTGTTATGTACCTGCTTGTTCGTAAGGCGGGAGCATACAGCTTGATTTTGGCATTCCTTCTGCCTATGGCAGTTTCCATGAATGAGGATGTGCAGCGCTATTTTCTGGTGGCTATGTTGGGCGTGACGGCTGCAAAAGAATTATGGCTGGAAAAAATCTTTTCCCGGAAACTGCACCCGGTATGGAAGACCCTGATAGGTGTCATTTTGATTGCGATATGCATACCGCTTCGACAAAACTATATGGTGCATACCCATTTCCTCTGGATTCTGGATGGTCCCATTGCCCTGCTTCTCTGTTGGTTCGGAGGAGAGATCCTAGCCCGTATTCCCGGTCTGTCTCATGTGCTGGCTTTCTTCGGCAGGTATTCCATGAATATTTTCTTCGTGCATACATTTCTGTACCTGGCCATTCACAGGGATTGGTTCTACTCGTTCCGATATGCTGCACTCATATGGGCGGTGCTTGCAGCTGCAAGCCTGATCTATTCGATTGTTCTGGAAGCTGTGAAAAAGGGACTTCGTATGGCACTGAAAATCGTTGAGAGAGGTGCGAACGGATGAAAAAATGATTGCATTCTCTCCCTGTGTTGCGTTATAGTAACATATGAAAGAAAAAACCAATTTTGATTGGAGGATATATCTATGGTTGCATGGAACAATTTTGATACTTTGAAGTCCTATCAGGAACTCAAGACAAACACCAGGAAGGTGAAGCTTGCTGAAGTGATGTCCGGTGAAAGCGGAGCGGAACGTGTAAAGAATCTAAGCATACCTATGGGCGCAGGACTTGTATATAATTATGCTGCAAAGGAAGTGGATGAGGACATCCTTTCCAAGCTGGCAGCACTGGCAGAGGAAGCGCAGCTGACTGAGAAGTACGCAGCGCTCTACAATGGCGAAGTAGTAAATACCGGTGAGAAGCGTCACGTATTGCACCAGTTGACCCGTGGACAGCTGGGTGATGCAGTAGTCGCTGATGGTGTGGATAAGAGAACCTTCTATGTGGAACAGCAGAACAGAATCGCCGACTTTGCAAAGAAGGTACATTCCGGTGAGATTGCGAATGCAGCCGGTGAGAAGTTCACTACGGTTGTTCAGATTGGTATCGGCGGAAGTGATCTGGGCCCCAGAGCAATGTACCTGGCATTGGAAAACTGGGCAAAGAAGAATGACAC
>CALYSH010000096.1 GCA_945485625.1 uncultured Lachnospiraceae bacterium
GTAAAAGAACAGACTCGATATAAGTAGTACCAGATTTTTACAGGACCTTGGTACCAGAAAGTACAGGATTAAGGTAATCGGTAAGAAATAGTATAAAAAACTGATACTGGAAAATAGCATAACGGATACTCCTAAATGAATTCCTTATAATTTGCGGTTTATTCTTCCTGAAGGGCAGGTGCCATTACGAAGAATACCTTGTTCCCTTCTACAGCAGTCAGGGTTTCCTCAGCTTCTACACAGATGTTCCAGCGGGGATTGCTGTTGTCTAACAGCATCTTTTCGAATGCTTCTGCGTCCGCATCCTCAGGAAGCTCGAATACATAGCTGATGAATGCGATGGAACCGATCATGGGAGCGAACATGGCACCCTTGGTGAAGCCCTTTACTTCAAATTCATCATCCAGCTTGTTGAAACCGTTCAGCCAGCCCTCTTCCACAGGCATGGTATCCGCCATGAACTGTACCTGGGGGCACTCCTTAAACTTTGCAGCAATCTCTTCCGGAGTCGCGTCGGGATTTTCCTTCACGGTGTTTACAAAGATTTCCTTCAGGTCGGGAGCAATGGTCTTTGCCTCCTCATTTGTATTGCCGGCATCCTGATTCTCTTCCGTCTGCTCCTCAGAGGAATTCTCAACCTCCTCGGACTGGGTAGGGGTGCTCTCTTCTACGCTCTGGGTGGGCTCAGAGGGAGCATCGGGGGTCTTGCCGCCGCATGCAGTAAGAGACAGGGTTAATGTACCGATTAATAAAAGACAAACTAATTTTTTCTTCATAAGAAATACTCCTTTTTGTAAATATAGTTTATAAGTTTCTCTTCCGCACCACTATAGTGTTTCCGTTTTCGTCTGCTTCTAAACAGATTGTAGCACGTCTGCATCGGATTGTATATAGGGCGCTTCACCTATAGAGACGAGGGTGCATTTCAAAATGTTTCAAAAAAACTGAAAAAAGGAAAAATTATTTGGGAAGCGGAAGCTGGCAAAAGGGGACGCTCAGTTGACGGGTGTACGGAGTATGGGTATACTGTATGGTATCGGAGCGGGTGGACAGGCTCATGGAGCATTATTTTTAAGAAAGGAAGAAATGTGTTTTAAAATGAAATTGACGTACCGGCATACCAAGTATGCATCTTATATCGGATATATTACCCAGGCTATTATTAACAATCTGATGCCACTTTTGTTCGTGTCCTTTGAGAGGTCCTTCGGCCTGTCCCTGGATAAAATCAGTCTGTTGATTACCATGAATTTCGGGATTCAGATTCTGACAGATCTTTTGGCGGCAAAATATGTGGATAAAATAGGGTATCGGTTTGCCACGGTTCTGGCTCACGTACTGGCGGTGGTCGGACTGGTGGGGATGTGTTTCCTGCCCTTTTATATGAATCCGTTTGCGGGTCTGGTGATTTGCAGTGTCATCAATGCCGTTGGCGGAGGACTCACGGAGGTGGTGATTTCACCCATCGTGGAGGCACTGCCCGGGGATGAGAAGGCCTCTGCCATGAGTATGCTGCATTCCTTCTATTGTTGGGGACAGGTGGCGGTTGTGCTGCTATCCACCCTGTATTTTACCACGGTGGGAATTGCACATTGGCGATATGTACCCGTGCTTTGGGCAATTGTGCCCTTCATTAATATCTTTTTGTTTGCAAAGGTTCCCATGTGTACCTTGAATGAGAACGGAGAGAGCATGCCCTTAAAAAAGCTTGCGGGAAGCGGCATGTTCTGGTTCTTCTTACTGTTAATGATTTGCGCAGGGGCTTCCGAGCTGGCCATGTCCCAGTGGGCATCCTATTTTGCGGAGGATGGACTGCATGTATCCAAAACCCTGGGAGATCTGTTAGGACCCTGTTCCTTTGCGGTGCTGATGGGGATCATTCGTACCGTGTACGGCTTTTGGGGTGACAGGATGGACCTTCGAAAATCCATTGCCTTCAGCGGTGTTTTGTGTGTGGCTAGTTATCTGACTGCGGTGTTTGCCCCCCATCCCCTGATTTCCCTGATCGGCTGTGCGGTCTGCGGACTTTCCGTAGGCCTGATGTGGCCCGGTACCTACAGCCTGGCTTCCCGCTATTTCCCCCAGGGCGGTACCATGATGTTTGCCCTTCTGGCACTGGCCGGTGATATGGGCTGTACCAGCGGCCCTACCATTGCGGGGTTCATTGCGGATGCCACCGGGGATATAAAGAAGGGATTGTTTGCGGTAATTATCTTTCCGCTTCTTCTGGTAATCGGTATGTGTCTGTTGAAGGGAAAAGGAAAAGAACATGAATAAGAAAGCTATTTTTTTCAGAACCGGATACCTGCTTTCTGCGCTGAGTGCGGCATGGCTTTTTGGCGGCTGCGGAGAGCCTGTGAAACCTCCCATTGTGCCGGAGGTTTCGTCTGTTTTTATGGAAAGCAGTCAGGGGGAATTCGAGGAAGAATGGAAGGAAACTGCTCCTTCGGATGTACCGGAGGAATCAGAGGATTCTTTTTCCGTAGAAACATCACCGGAAGAATTGTCTATGGCGGAGGAGGGGAAGCGGGGTGATTACCTTGTGGTGATTGATGCGGGACATCAGAAAAAGGGTAACAGTGAAAAGGAGCCCATCGGTCCGGGTGCCACAGAGGAAAAGGCAAAGGTAGCCTCCGGAACTCAAGGGTGTTCTACAAAGATTCCGGAGTATGAGCTCACATTGGCAGTATCCAAGGAGGTCGAGCAAATCCTACTGGATAGAGGGTATCAAGTAAAAATGGTGCGGGATACCAATGATGTGGACATCAGCAATGCGGAGCGAGCCCAGGTTGCAAATGAGGCCGGGGCGGATGCATTCGTCCGGATTCACGCAAACGGAGCAGCGGATTCTACCGTGAATGGAGCGGAGACCCTGTGCCAGACTGCCCAAAATCCATACAATGCAGTGTTTTATGAGGACAGCAGAAGGCTGTCCGAGGCGGTGTTGGAGGGCTTGGTGGAAGCCACAGGTTGTAAGAAGCGTTTCGTCAACGAAACCGATACCATGAGCGGTATCAACTGGTGTCAGGTGCCGGTAACCATAGTGGAGGTGGGATTTATGTCCAATCCGGAAGAGGATGAACGCATGGCCACAGAGGAATACCGGGGGAAGATAGCGGAAGGAATTGCCAATGGGATTGATGCTTACTTTGGATTGTGAACCTTCCCCCGCTCATAGTGGGTGCTGGGCTGGGCCTTATAGGTAGGAGAGCGGAACAGCAGACGGTACAGTGCTTTTCCCTGAAAGGGTGCCAGGGGCCAGAAATAACTCATGCCTCCAAAGGTAGGGGTGAGGAGTATGGAGATAATGACCAGAGACAGTGCAATCCAGAAGCCCCATACACCGAAGAAGGCAGTAGCCAACACCAGGAAAATCCGATAAATCCGCAGTCCGTCCGCAAGCTCCGGGCTGGAGAGGGTTAAGCCTGCCAGCAGGGTGATGCCACCGTAAAACAGAATCTCCGGAGTGGCCCAGTTTAAGGTCACCGCAATATCTCCGATAATCAGACCGCCCACAATGGACAGGGAGCCGGAGTATTTGGAGGTATTTAAGGAGGTGGAGTAGCGGAATAAATCCAGGAAGAGCTCTACCGCAATGACATAAAAAATAATTCGTGTATTTCCCATGGAACCTGTGCTTAGCAGGTTCCATTTTTGCGTAAAGGCAGGATAACAGGTGGTGAGCAGCAAAAATACCGGCATCAGTAAGAGGTTCACAGGGATGCAAAGGAACCGAATCAGTCGGAAATAGGTGCCCACTACCGGGTTTTTTAAATAATCCTCGGGGCTTTGGGTAAACTGAAAGATGGTACAGGGTAGGATCAATACCATGGGGGAATTATCCACCAGGAGTATAATATGACCTTCGGTGATGTAACTGCAGGCTACATCCGGGCGCTGGGTCAGCTGCATGGAAGGCAGAACGGACCAGAAGCGTTTTGGCACCAGCAATTCCTCCAGACTTTTCGCCCCCATGGTCAGGGTAGTTACCTTCAGCCCGGATAAGGTTTGTTTCAGTTCCTTTAGCAGGGAATGGTTAACACAGTCTCCCAGATAGGCAATGGCTACGTCGGTCTTGCTGACGGTACCGATCTTCACTTTTTCAAAGGTCAGGTCGGCAGAGCGTACTCTTCTCCGAATCAGGTTGGTGTTAGAGGAAAGGGTTTCCACAAAACCATCCCGGGCACCTCTGGTCATCTGCTCCATGTCCGGCTCGTCCATGCCCCGTTTGGGGTAGGACCGGGCATCGATAATGATTGCCTTTGGGAAGCGGTCTACAAACAGCACGGAGGGACCGCTTAATATCTGATACAGTACGTTATCCAGGGAGGCTGTGACCTCAATCTGGGAATAGCCCATTTTGGAGGCAATCAGGGTATCCGTAGAAGGATTCTCTAAATCGGAGAGAAATTCCGGATTCTGGAGGTTGGCGAAGAGGCTTTGGAATACGTCCATGTCGCAGAGCCCGTTGATGCAGATGAAATATGCTTTTCTCCCTGCGAATTCCAGGTCCCTGGTTACAAAGTCGTAGCTTTTCCCGATGGGTAAAAGCTCCTTCATCATCTTAATATTGTCGGTTAAGTTAGTGGAAATATTCATGGATGTGAGTTGTCCTTTCTGTGAGGCTATGTAACATATTGTTTTGCTTTTGCTTGGGAAATATACACAAAACCATGGTCAAATCATGGGGAATAGGATATAATGAAGAGGAAATCATTAGGATGAAACGGATATACAATGAGAACAAGGAGGGACAAGTATGAAATTTATGTATCCAAACGGAAAGGCAAAGGCATTGACCTTTAGCTATGATGACAATCAGATTCACGACAGAAAGCTGGTGGAGATTTTTGATAAGTATGGATTACGCGGGACCTTCCACATGAATTCCGGTCAGATAAATCATGACGGCTTTATCAGAAGTGATGAGGTAAAGGGGCTGTACAGGAACCATGAGGTGGCCTGTCATGGTGTGGACCATAAGAATCCCACCGGATTAAGCAGACCCCAGCTGGTTCGGGAGCTGGCAGAAGACCGTAAGGCTTTGGAGGAAATCACCGGTTCCATGGTTACCGGATTGTCCTATGCATTCGGCTTATACAGCCCGGAGGTAAAGGATGTGGCAAAGTCAGTAGGGATTAAGTATTCCCGTACCGTAAACAGTACCAACGGCTATTTTCCTCCGGCGGATTTCCTGGAGTGGAACCCCACCTGTCACCATGATGCTCCCAACCTGATGGATTTGGGCAGGGGTCTTCTGGATGCGCCGGATTATATTGAGCTTCCCATGATGTACGTCTGGGGTCACAGCTTTGAGTTCGCCAGAAACAATAACTGGGAAGTTATGGAAGAGTTTGCGAAATTAATGAGCGGCAAAGAGGATGTCTGGTATGCGACCAATATAGAATTGTATACATATATTACCGCCATCAGAAGCCTTGAGTATACCATGGATGGTAAGGTGGTTTATAATCCTACCGCCGTAACCGTATATTTTGAGCACAACGGGAATATGCTGGAGCTTGCATCCGGCGAGACCTTGACTTTGGCGTAATCGCCTGAAAGAGGACGTAAGATGAGTGAGATTACCATAATCGGAGAAGAAGCATACAGGGCAGCCAAGGAGCTGCTTGATAAGGCAAAGCCGGAAAAGGGCTCCCTATTTGTGGTAGGGTGTTCTACCAGCGAGGTGGGAGGTGCCAGCATCGGTACTTTTTCCTCCCCGGAGCTGGCAGAGGTGGTATTCGGCGGTATTTACCAGGCCACCCAGGAGGCGGATGTGTTTCTGGTGGCGCAGTGCTGTGAGCACTTAAACCGGGCTTTGATTCTGGAGCGGGAGGCTGCAGAGAAATATGACTATGAGGCGGTCAATGTGGTTCCACAGCCCAAGGCGGGCGGTTCCTTTGCCACTGCCGCCTATAAGGCCTTTGAGGAGCCGGTGGCGGTGGAGCATGTAAAGGCTCACGCCGGAATGGATATCGGGGATACCCTGATTGGCATGCACCTAAAGGACGTAGCGGTGCCCGTCCGCATCCGCACCACTCAGATCGGGGATGCCCATGTGGTATGTGCCCGCACCAGACCGAAATTTATCGGTGGCGAGAGAGCTGTTTATGACGCAGAAAAGCTGTAGGGGATTTCCCTACAGCTTTTTCTTTCCAAAAAGATTATTCTTTGGTTCCACTTGCCTGTGGTCTACACCACCTACGCGGACGATGTCTATGGCACCACGGTGGTCATCCGTC
>CALYSH010000097.1 GCA_945485625.1 uncultured Lachnospiraceae bacterium
TTGCAGAAAAAGTTTCAGGAAAAATAATTTTTTCTTGAAACTTTTTCTTATGTTGCATAATCTAATCTACAGAAAGACTTGAGGAGGTGTCCGGATTTGCAGCGCTTGTTCGGAAAGAAAACCAGAAATAATCAGGATATCATTGAGCAGATTATTCTGCAAAATTACAATAAATATTATCGTCTGGCCTATAGCTATGTGCATAATGAGGCTGACGCATCTGATATTGTCCAGAATAGTGCATACAAGGCTTTGAGGAGCTGCCAGACTCTGAATTGTCCGGAGTATGCGGAGAGCTGGGTATATCGGATTGTTCTCAATGAATGCTTCAACTTCTTCAGACAGCCCCGGGCGGATTCCTATGAGGAGATGGAGGAAGGAGCAGGAGAGCAGGCATATACGGAGGACCAATATGAGGATATTGATCTGAAGCGGGCCATAGACGGTCTGGAGGAACAGGATAAAGCAGTCGTGATTCTCCGGTTCTTTGAGGATATGAAGCTGGAGGAGATTGCTGAGATCCTGGATGAAAATCTCAATACCGTGAAGAGCAGGCTGTATCGCAGCATAAAGAAGCTTCGGACTGTTCTTGCGGATAAGCAGGAGCAGGAGACAGAGCAAAATCGAAAGGTAGGCAGGTGACAGGATGATTTGTGATTTTTCCCAGATGAAAAAACAGAACGAAATGCTGGAGCAGAAGCTTCAGACCATGAAACAGGACTATATGAAGCTGCAGATGAAAACCGGAGACTTTCGCAGGCTTCTGGAAACAATGGAGGAGACAAAGAAGAAAAACAGATATGCCCGCCTTCGGAAAAACATTGCGAAAATCACGGCCTCTGTTGCCGCGGTGGCTGCAGCTTTTGTGATTTTGCCGAATACCTCCGCTTCTGTTGCCCATGCCATGAATGAGCTTCCGCTGATCGGATCTCTTATCAAGGTTGTGACATTTCGTGATTATGATTATGAATCAGAACGGAATATTGCACATATAGAGGTGCCCAAGGTAACACAGTCAGACGTTACCGGAAATCCCCAGGTACAGGAAACCCTGGAACAGACCCTGAATGAAATCAATGTGGATATTCAGAGGATTACGGACGAGATTATTGCACAGTTTGAGGCCTATCTTCATGATGAGCAGGGGTATCAGGATTACATCGTGAAAAGTGATGTTCTGGCTACTACCAAAGACTACTTTTCCATGAAGCTTATGTGCTATCAGGGCGCGGGCAGCGGATATCAGTGGAATTATTATTACACGGTGGACTTAAAGACCGGTGAACGGTTGAAGCTTAAGGATCTGTTTTTTGAGGGATCGGATTATCTGACCCCCATCAGTGAGAATATTAAGCAGCAGATGCAGGCGAATATGGATGCGGACGAGAACGTTCATTACTGGCTCCATGATGAAATCGAGGAACTGAACTTTAAAACCATTTATGAGGATACCTCCTTCTATGTGAACGAACGGGGTAACATCGTGATTGCCTTTGACGAGGGAGATGTGGCACCCATGTATATGGGGGCACTGGAGTTTGAAATTCCTTCCGAGGTGTTAAAATCCATTCGAAAATAAATTTGTCCAAAGAATTCCTTTTGCCGCAAAAAAAGTGTTGCAGTGAATTGACAGCACAATGAAAAAACGCTCATTTCGGTTTACCGGACCAGGGCGTTTTTTTGTGCTTTTTTGATTTATTTTGCATATTTTGCGAAACTATTTCACCGTCCCGGAAATCTAATCTATAGAAAGCAAAAGAGAAGGAAGGGTGATGGGGATGAGAAGGAAAAAGCGTTTTTCCGCAAAAATTTTTTCAGTCGGTGTCATACTGTGTATGTTTATTTTTGGGGGAGTATTTTTCAAAGAATACCTGGGAGACCCGGAGGAAAACTCTATTATTCTGTATGCACAGGATATGGAAGGTGAGCCCTTTCTTCCCTCCGATATTGAGATATCGGAATCCGGAGAAGAGAGTCTGCCTGCAGAAGAAGCGGTAGAGGAAGGAATGACGTCAGAACTGCCCACAGAAGAATCGGAAGAGGAAGGAATGACGTCAGAAACGCCCACAGAAGAGCCGGCAATGGAAGAAGAGGAAACAAAGCCGGAGGACAGCATGAACCCCGAGGAATCGGAGTCGATAAAACAGGATTTCTTTGAAGACACATTGTTCATCGGGGATTCCAGGACGGTTGGCATCATGCAGTATGGAGGTATCCGGGGTGCAACCTTTTATGCATCCTCCGGGATGTCCGTGTTTCTTCTGGAGAAGAAAACGGTCTATATTCCGGAGGAAGGGAGGATGGTCCTTTCTGAAGTTTTGGAAAGAAAACAATATAAAAAAATATTTTTGATGCTGGGCATCAATGAATTGGGCTATCCATTTGAAAGTATAGAAAAGAAGTATGGGGAGGTTGTAGAACAACTCAAGGCAAGTCAGGGGGAGGCAGTCATTTACTTATGTGCAAATCTGCATGTGACAAAGGAGCAATCAGAAAAGGACAGTATTTATAACAACGAGAACGTGAATCGTGTCAATCAGATGATTGCCGGGCTTGCGGACAATGAGAGGACATTTTATGTGGATGTAAATGGTTTGTTCGATGATGAGGAGGGAAATCTTTCCATGGAGTATGCCTGTGATGGCTTCCATGTATGGGGCAGATTTTATACGAACTGGGCTGACTGGCTTCAGGAAAATGCGGGCTAAGAATCCGGAGATGAAGTCTTTGTACCCGCAGGTACCTGGCATAATGTGATCAACACAGGGAAGGACTGCTTAAAGGTATCCTCCGTATATGCACCGCCGCATCATCCGAGGGGGACGGTACAACAGACGAAGGAAAAGAGGTATTCGTAATAGTTGTAACATGGATTACAAAAGCAACTGTTCTTTCTCCTGTCTTTGTGGTATAATGAAGGGAAGAGAAGCGGCAGAGACTGTTTGTTGCAGGATATACAAATAGCAGGAGGAACAGGGGGTATGACAACTAGAGAGGAAGCATTGGAATATGGTTTGTCCTTTCCGTATACCTATCGGGAGGCTCCGTTTCATGACCCAAACTGGCAGCTGGTCCGGGTAGAAGGAAGCAAAAGGGCTTTCCTTTGGACTTATGAAAGAAATGGACATATGAATCTGAATGTAAAAGTGAAGCCGGAATGGAGGGATTTCTGGCGCCGGGCATATCCATCGGTAATCCCCGGATGGCATCAGAACAAGGAACACTGGAATACGATTATTCTGGATGGTTCCATACCGGATGAGGATGTAAAGCGAATGATTGCGGAAAGCTATGACCTGGTGACGGACAGTCCTTCCGGGCGAATCTATGAGGCAGTGCAGCAGATTCCCAGGGGAAGGGTGGCTACCTATGGACAGGTGGCTGAAATGGCCGGGGATAAGAAAATGGCAAGAGCGGTTGGAAACGCATTGCACAGGAATCCGAGACCGGGAGAGATTCCCTGCCACAGAGTAGTGAATTCCAAGGGAGAGCTGGCAGGCGAGTTTGCCTTCGGAGGAGCGGGAGTCCAGGCAGCACTGCTGTTGGAAGAGGGCGTCATTGCAGTGGATGGAAAGGTTGATTTGAAAAAATATGGGATGTAGGGGAAGGACCCGGTTGTCATTTATTTGACAAGGGTCCTTTTTCTGTTGTAAAATGCTTGTAGGAAACAGACGCAATAAGGCCAAAAGGGCGGTGAAAATATGAAGGATAACGGAAAAAAGAAGGGTGGATATGAAATCCTCTGGTGGTTCGCGGATGCGGTTTTGATCGTGGTTGCTGCAGTTCTTGTATATTTGTATGTGCCGTACAAATTCCTTGCTCTGGGTATGGTAGTCCTGGTAGGAGGAGTGTTTTTGTCCCGACAGGCAATCCGTTTTATTCGACAGAAAACGGAACAGGCAAATGCGGAAAGAGAGGAGCTGCTGGCCACTCTGATGAGTATGTCAGAGGTTTACTACAGTATGCATCTTCTGGATTTGAAGGAAAATACGATGGTGGATTATTCCCTGAACCAGCAAAAGAAGCAGATGCCGGGGACGGGCAGGAATGCTTCGGATACCATGCGTTTTGTCATGCAGAACACCATGACGGATGAGTTCATGGATTATGCGTTGGACTTTTCGGATTTGAATACATTGCCGGACCGTATGAAGGGTAAGAAGTCTGTATATACCGAATTACTGGCTAAAAATATGGGGTGGATTCGATTGAGCTTCACCACATTGGAAGCCGATGAAAATCAGAAGCCTGTCAAGGTGATCTGTACCACTCAGGTAATCGAGGAAGAGAAGCGCAGAGAACAGACCCTGTTATATAAGAGCAACACGGATGAGTTAACCCGTTTCCGCAATAGAAGAGCCTATGAGGAGGATATTGTGGAATTACTGAAGAGACCGCTGGAAGATGATTTTGTTTATGTATCCATGAATGTGAACGGTTTGAAGCAGGTGACGGATACCCTGGGGCATATTGCGGGGGATGACCTGCTTCGGGGTGCTGCCCAGTGTATGAGACAGTGCTTTGGAAATGTTGGAAAGCTGTATCGAACCGGCGGGGATGATTTCGTGGCCATATTCCGGGCGGAAGAGGAGGAGCTTTCAAAGATAAAGGAAGAATTTGACCGGTGTGTACGTCAGTGGAAAGGGACTCTGGTAGAGTCTTTGTCCATTTCCCGGGGGTGTGTGACGAAGCGGGAGTACCCGGATAAATCACTCAGTGAGATAACGGAGATAGCAGAGAAGCGAATGCAGCAGGAAAAGGCGGCATTCTATAAGGATAAGGGGCAGGATCGAAGAGGACAGCATCTTGCAAACACCGCACTCTGTGCATTGTACACCAAAATCCTGAAGGTGAATCTGAATGATGATTCCTATCAGATTGTTGCGGTGAACGAAAAGGAAAAGACAGAGGAGTGGGGGTTTGCTTATACCTATTCCAAGTGGATTGAGGGCTTTGGAACCTCCGGGCAGGTTCATCCCGAGGATCTGGAGGTATTCTTAAAAAAGACGGATCGAATCTTTCTGTCCGATTATTTCCGCAAGGGACATTCCTACATACGTATTTTATACCGTAGAAAAATCGGGGAAGATTATAAGCAGGTAGAAATGAGTTTGATTCCTGCAGATGATTACTCAAGGGAGAATCAGACATTGTTCTTATATGTAAAAACCATTGAGCCGCCTATGTAGGTAAATTACGTGCGTAGGGACGGGCAGAAGAACTTTTTCGGAATTGTATTTCGGAAGGGACGAAAGAATCAAAGAAGGGTGCGAATAGGAAAAATATTCGCACCCTTTTCTTTTCATGAAGTTTTTTTCCTGCTTACCATGAGGGTCTGTTTTCGTAGACACCCTCTTTTATGATTTCCTTCATTTTTGGCCTGAATTGCGGCTTGACCATATAGTAGAGCAAACTGTCAACCAGTTTTTCCGGCTGAAAGGATCTGCCGTCCAATTTGAAATGCTTAATTCCCCCGGGGATATATTTTTCGGTCATAAGCTCCCTTGAAATACTGTGCTCCCCCTGCATGATCTCCTCAAAGGTTTTTCCAACCGTGGGGCAGGAAAAACGGGTTTCGGTAAAGGTAAGCTGTGAACGCCCCAGTTCTTCGTAATGCCGTTCACTGTTGGGGCAGTTAAAATAACAGCCGTGGTCCACAAGAAGCTCCAGCCGGTCGCGTCCTTCCAAGGAGAAGATTCTTTCGTCCTTGTTCAGACAGGAATCCAGTACAACAAGATAGTAATCCTTCTCCAGTTCCCTTTCTACCTCTTCAATTGTCCTTAAGCATTTGGTCGTGGAAGAAATGATTTTAAATCCAGGATAATTGGCTCTGACATAATCCTCAATGACCTGAGTATTCACCAAAACCTCGTTCATTCCATTGTTTGCCGCCTCCAGACAAATATTGGAGAAGGTATCACTCATATGCTTTTCTTCCAGAAGAGGATTGGTGAAGGTATATCGCACCGCAATCCCCCGCTTATTCAATTCCTGAATCACCACATCCATAACAGGTCTGGTTATTTTATCGAAGCCTACTCTGCCCCCATTCCAGATACAATTGGGAAAGGAGCCGTAGGCTGCAGAAATTTTGAAATCATCATAAAACCACTGGGGAAGGGTCTGCATAAAATCAGCAAGCATAATGTATAAGGGTGCATTGCTATAAAAGTCCGGCACGTAAAAATTTATCTTTTCCTTTAATTCACTCATTTTTATTGTCCTTTCTTTGGTACTTATCA
>CALYSH010000098.1 GCA_945485625.1 uncultured Lachnospiraceae bacterium
GGCGGAATTGCTTGGAATCGGCAGGAATTCTACCCGAGAGGCAATCAGTATTCTGAGATGAATAGATGAAAGTGGTTCCGGAGAGTGCGTTTGTGGAGAGCAAACTGAAGTAAGAAGGGAGAGGATTTCCATGCAAAAAATGATACAGTTAAGCAGTATAGACGATGTGAAAGAGTTCGTAAATAATGTGAAGGAATTGGACCAGCCGGTTTTTGTGTCGAAGGAAGGCTTTGCGTTTCAGCTGGATGGTGCCTCCATTATGGGACTGATGGCACTGATTGGTTCCAGGATTATTGTGAGCTATGAAAAGGCTACAGAGAAATTTCTCCAATTGCTGGATCGTAAGCAGGTTGTTTAGAGGACAACCGCTAATCAGGGGAGATGTATAAAGAAAAAGAAATCGATGGCTATGCTGATAGGGAGAAGTGAAAAGCTTCTCCCTATTCGCATTTTATGACTTTTGTATCCATGAATTTACATTGATGGCTACAAAAAGATGGAGCCTTTTGCTATAATATACTTGTTAAGGCCTTTTTGGGGAGGAACATGGGATGATTTATGACATTTCGCAACCATTATTCGAATGTGAAGTATTTCCGGGAGATCCGAAACCGGAGAAACGTGTACTTCTTCGCATGGAGAAGGGAGACGTCTGTAACCTGACCGGTTTTTCCATGTGTGCCCATAACGGAACCCATGTGGATGCACCCTTTCATTTTTTAAAGGATGGAAAGGGCATTGACCGGGTGGGGCTGGAGAAGTTCATCGGTCCCGCATACGTGGTAGGGCATGAGGGAGATGTGACCGCGAAGGATGCGGAAAAAATGCTGGAATCCGCGAAGAGAGCGCATGAGGATGCCTGGAAGAAGATCCTGATAAAAGGAAAGGCAGTAGTTACCCTGGAGGCAGCCGGAGTGTTTGCGGCAGCCGGAGTGGATCTGGTGGGAAATGAATCCCAGACGGTTGGACCGGAGGACGGTCCTATGGCGGTTCATCTGGTTTTGCTTGGTGCAGAGGTGGTGCTGCTGGAAGGAATTCGCCTGGCTGAAGTGCCGGAGGGAGCATACCTGTTGCACTGTGCTCCCCTGAATCTGACCGATACGGACGGGGCACCCTGTCGGGCTACTTTGATGGCATTGGCGGATGCGGAAGCTCATTTTGGCCGGAAATGACTTGAGATTGCACATTAGATTTTTGTAACGTGCATATCTTGCAATAGACAGAATGCGGATAATCGTGTAAAGTGGTTTTCAGAAACACACGAAGGAGGTTTGTGTTATGGGTTGGACAAGAGCGGAATTAAAGGAGAAGGCCAAAGGAGCCTTAAAAGCGAATTATTGGTGGTGTGTATTGACTGCCTTTATTTTGTCACTATTATCCGGAGGAAACAGCCGCAGTAATGTCAGTTCAGAAGATATTAACGCACTGAAGGACATGGACTTCAATGCGCTGGCTTCGTCCGGAGCCGCCGGATTGTCGGGCGATATAAATAGTTTGAGCGAATTAATCCAGGCAAATTCCAAGTTTTTGGGAACCATGTTAATTTTTGGCGGGTTTATTGTATTATTTGCCATGATAATCGGTATCGCCGTTACCGTTTTCCTGGTTTACCCCTTGCAGGTTGGAGGAAGTAATTTTTTCCTTATTAATCGAGAGGGAACAAAGCCTACAGCCGGTGAACTGTTGAGCTGCTTCCGCAGAGAGGGATACCTGAACTGCTGTTGGACCATGTTTAAGAAGGATGCGTTTATTTTCCTGTGGTCCCTGCTGTTTGTTATTCCGGGTATCATTAAGGCGTATGAATATCGCATGGTTTCTTATCTTCTTGCGGAAGATCCTACCATGGACAGCAGAGAAGCGTTAACCAGAAGCCGCGAAATGATGTACGGTCACAAGTGGGATGCCTTTGTTCTGGATTTATCCTTTATCGGATGGAATTTCCTGTCCGCCCTGACATTTGGTATTCTGGGAATCTTCTACGTAGCGCCTTATCAGTATGCAACCAATGCAGAGCTGTATGCAGTGCTTTGCGGCCGTGGAAAGACTTCTTCCTACTATGGGGACAATGACGGTTATACCAGTACCTATTCCGAGATATAAGTGGACAGAAAGAGAAAAAAAGCTGTTGAAAAACAGGGAGAGATGTCTGAAGAAGGAATTGCTTCAGACATCTCTTTTGTATTGTGTGAAAATATATTTTGGGGTATAATATAGGACAAGGTGATTGATTCGACCCCACATCAAATGTTGGTGGGAGTGGAGTGCACGGAAAGTGAGAATGGAGGTACGCATGAAAAGAATCGGAATGTTGACCAGCGGCGGTGACTGTCAGGCTTTGAATGCAGCCATGCGAGGTGTGGTTAAGACGCTTTTGAATAATAAGGAGAAGGCGGAGATTTACGGATTTCTGGATGGTTACAAGGGCTTGATTTATGGGAAGTATCGTACACTGGGGGGAGATGATTTCTCCGGTATTCTCACCAAGGGTGGTACGATTCTCGGAAGTTCCAGAACTCCCTTCAAAACCATTCAGGACCCGGATGAGAACGGCCTGAACAAGGTGGAGGCCATGAAGCAGAATTATAAAAAGCTGAAGCTGGACTGTCTGGTGATCCTTGGCGGCAACGGCACTCATAAGACTGCGAATCTGCTGCGCCAGGAGGGCTTGAATGTTGTTACTCTTCCCAAGACCATTGATAACGACCTGTGGGGAACCGATATGACCTTCGGCTTCCAGAGTGCGGTGGATGTAGCTACCGCGGCAATCGATTGTATTCACACCACTGCTGCTTCCCACGGCAGAGTGTTTATTGTGGAAGTAATGGGGCATAAGGTTGGCTGGCTTACCCTTCATGCAGGTATGGCCAGCGGCGCAGATATTATTCTGCTTCCCGAGATTCCCTATGATATCAACAAGGTTATCGCAAAAATTGAAGAAAGGGAGAAGAAGGGAAGCCGCTTTACCATCATTGCGGTAGCAGAGGGTGCTATCTCCAAACAGGATGCTTCGCTTTCCAAGAAGGAGTATAAGAAAAAGCTGGCTGAGAAGATTTATCCCTCCGTATCCTATGAGGTGGCAGCAGCCATTCAGGAGAAGACCGGCAGAGAGGTTCGTGTGACCGTTCCCGGACATACACAGCGTGGCGGAAGCCCCTGCCCCTATGACAGAGTATTTGCCAGCCGTCTGGGTGCGGAAGCAGGAAAGCTGATTATGAACGGTGAGTATGGTTTCATGGTTGGCATAAAGGATCAGGAAATCGTAAAGGTTCCTTTGGAGGAGGTTGCAGGGAAGCTGAAAATGGTTTCTCCGGATGCTTCTATTGTAAAGGAAGCAAAGCTTCTGGGCATCTGCTTCGGAGATTAATTTTGTTATCCATAGCATGACGCTCATGAGAGCAAAAGGGAAAGATAAATTGATTGGAAGATGCGGGGATTGTTATGTCATACACGGCACTTTACCGAAAGTTTCGCCCGGCAAGGTTTGCTGATGTAAAGGGGCAGGATCATATTGTGACCACCCTGAAGAATCAGCTTAGGGCGAATCGTATCGGCCATGCATATTTGTTTACAGGCACCAGAGGGACCGGAAAGACTACTATCGCAAAGATATTTGCAAAGATGGTAAACTGTGAAAACCCCACGGAGGACGGCCCCTGCGGAGAATGCCGGATTTGTAAGGCGATTGCAGCAGGAGCCAGCATGAATGTGATTGAGATTGATGCTGCGTCCAACAATGGTGTAGATAATATCAGGGAGATTGTGGAGGAGGTATCCTATTCTCCTGCGGAAGGGAAATACAAGGTTTATATTATTGATGAGGTTCATATGCTTTCCATAGGAGCCTTTAATGCTCTGTTGAAAACCTTGGAGGAGCCGCCTTCCTATGTTATATTTATTCTGGCCACAACGGAGGTACATAAGCTTCCGATTACCATTTTGTCCAGATGCCAGAGATATGATTTTAAGAGAATTTCCATTGATACCATAACGGAGCGCTTGAAGGAACTGACACAGGCGGAGCAGGTGCAGGTGGAGGAAAAGGCACTGCGGTATATTGCGAAGACTGCGGACGGATCCATGCGGGATGCCCTGAGCTTATTGGACCAGTGCATTGCGTTCCATTTGGGAAAAGAGCTGACCTATGATATGGTGCTGGATGTGCTTGGCGCGGTGGACACGGAGGTGTTCAGCCGCCTGCTTCGCAATGTCCTGGCCACAGATGTGACAGGCTGTATCAACCTGCTGGAAGAGATCGTTATGCAGGGACGTGAATTAACCCAATTTGTCACAGATTTCACATGGTATTTACGTAATCTTTTGCTGGTTCAATCTTCCGATAACCTGGAGGATGTCATCGATATGTCCTCGGATAATCTGGCCAGACTGAAGGAAGAGGCAGGGATGGCGGATACTGCCGGTATCATCCGATACATTCATGTATTTTCTGAACTGGCCGGACAGATTCGGTATGCGTCCCAGAAAAGAATCCTGGTGGAGATCGCACTGATTAAGCTTTGCAAGCCACAGATGGAGGAAAGCAATGAAGCAGTGCTTGAGCGCCTGCGGCAGGTGGAGGATAAAGTCGAGAACGGTGTGGTAGTTGCCGCAGATATCTATGGCGGAATACCCGCCGGCAGTGCACCGGTTCAAAAGGAGTCGCCAAAGCTGCCCAAGGCAGTGCCGGAGGACATCAGGGAGATTGTGAACAAGTGGCCGGGGATTGTGGGAAGCGCGGAGAATCCCTTGAAGCAGTACCTGAAGCATGTAAGCTTAAGTCTGGGAAGTGATGATTCTCTGCTGCTTGTGATTAGTGACCCGCAGACCGAGGATTATTTTATGCAGTATCCGGAGAACAGAAAGCAGCTGGAGGAGCTTTTGGCGGAGTATTCCGGAAAGGAAGTCAAAGTTGATTTGAAAACGGTGGAGAACAAACAGGAATTTGAGCAAAATTATGTGGATTTATCAAAGGTAATTCACATGGAGATAGAAGAGGAGGAAGAATAAGAAATGGCTAAAAGAGGTGGATTTCCCGGAGGAGCAATGCCGGGTAACATGAATAATCTGATGAAGCAGGCCCAGAGAATGCAGCGTCAGATGGAGGAGGGCCAGAAGGAGCTGGAAACGAAGGAATTTACCAGTACTGCAGGCGGCGGTGCGGTAGAAGTAACCGTAAGCGGCAAGAAGGAGATTGTTTCGGTTAAGCTGAAGGAGGAAGTGGTTGATCCGGAGGATATCGAAATGCTTCAGGATTTAATTGTTGCTGCAGCCAATGAGGCACTTCGTCAGGCAGAAGAAGCAAGCTCCCAGCTGATGGGCAGCCTGACCGGAGGATTGGGAGGCTTTCCCTTCTAATGGATCTATACAGCGGATATATTAATAAGTTAATTGAGGAATTGGCGGCACTTCCGGGAATCGGAAGCAAGTCGGCCCAAAGACTTGCCTTTCACCTGATTAATATGCCGAAGGAAAAGGTGGAAAAGCTGGCAAATGTTATGATGGAGGCCAAGTCCAATGTGCGCTATTGTAAGGAGTGCTATACGCTTACTGACCGAGAGGTGTGCCCTGTCTGTGCCAGCGACAAGAGGAATCATAAACTGATTATGGTGGTGGAGAATACCCGGGACCTGGCGGCTTATGAAAAGACCGGCCGGTATGAAGGGGTCTATCATGTGCTGCATGGGGCGATTTCTCCCATGCTGGGAATCGGTCCGGGAGATATTAAGCTGAAGGAACTGATCGAACGACTGGAGGACGATGTGGAGGAAGTGATTATTGCAACCAACTCCAGCCTGGAGGGTGAAACCACGGCGATGTATATCAGCAAGCTGATTAAGCCCACGGGAATAAAGGTAACACGTATTGCCAGCGGAGTGCCGGTAGGCGGTGATTTGGAATATATCGATGAAGTGACTCTGTTACGTGCTTTGGAAGGCAGAGTAGAATTATAAGGAAACTCATTCGGGAGGAAATGAAATGTCTGTAACAACAAAAGTATTTGGTAAAAGCCCTGAGGGAAAGGATGTAACTCTCTATACATTGAAGAACGGAAACGGAATGGAAGCTTCCGTAACAGATGTGGGCGCAATTCTGGTGGATTTGAAGGTGCCCGATAAGGAGGGAAAGCTTGCAGATGTGGTTTTGGGCTTTGACAAGGCGGAGGATTATTATAAGCATCCCAGCTTCTTTGGTGCGGTCATCGGACCCAATGCAAACC
>CALYSH010000099.1 GCA_945485625.1 uncultured Lachnospiraceae bacterium
AAAACGGAAGGTTGTAAATACAGAAGGACTTCTTTCATCCACCAGGGAATCAAAGGATAAAAAGCTTTGTGATTTTGTTAAACCCGGGGTGAAATCAAAAAAGCGCAGATATTTTATTTTTTTCTCTCTTCCGGTATACCTTTTTTCCCGATAGACCATGGACAATTCCTCCTCATACCAGATCAGATGCTCCAGATAGATATCTGCATCCCCGTTCACATAACTGTATTCCCGAACGGTTCCGTCCTCGTTGAATACAGGCACCTTCCCCTCCACCAGAATCGTATTTTCTTCTACCTCATCACCGATTTTTACCTTTGGTACTCCGTTTCGGACAATCATCTTCACAATCTTCCCACTGTATTCGGATACCAGGTCCAGTCCCGGTTCTTCCGAATCCTCCCTTGAATAGGAAGGCATCTCATTCTCCTTTACGTCTATCAAAAGTCTTGTGCCGGATATCCGGGCACACACCCAGGTAATCTGAGGAAAGCTTTTCCGTATCTCCTTTTCCAATGTCTCCAAATCTACCTTTCTCTTAGCAGTGGAAATACGGACTCCTTTCTCCTCAAGGAAGGAATACATCACATCATCGGTTATCTGATGATTACCGCTTAATTCAATACTCCAGACATACATGGATGACACCACTGCAATGAAAACAGTCAACAGTAAACCAAACAGAAACACCTTTCTTTTTCGAAGCTTGGGCAACAAAAAAGGCAGTCCCACCCTTTGGCGGATTACTACCTTTGTTCCTGTCTTACGCACAATTGGTCGCAGCTTGTAAAAGCTCTTCAACAGAATGCACATCTCATATGCGCCGTTCTCCCTGTGAATATTCCAAATCAATATTCCGTTATTACAGCACAGATTCATAAAACGTTCCGGAGAAAATCCGGAAACATGTATCACCAGATATCCCTTCAGAAATTGCAGTAACGCTGTCATATTTCCTATACCTCACCAGAAGGACTCAAAGATAATGAATGCTCTGTATGTTTCCTTTCAGCTTCATGTCCTCATTGGTATAGTACTCAATGGTCAGTCTGCTTCCTTCAAAGCAAATCTGACAGGTCTTCGTCTGGAGCAGAACCCGTTTTTCCGTATATTCCAATATCCCCCTGTAATTTTCAATCCAGACTTCCTCGTTTCCGGTAAGTGTCACTCGTGCGACACCGTCTACCACATCCCTGGGAAGGCTGAGTTTATCAACCAGGATATCTTTTGTAGGGAGGTTATAATGTTTCTTCTTCATAGAATAACTATATGAAATCAGTTAAGATATCATACCTCGAATCAGCGGTTTTCTCTCTACCGGCTTCTCTTGGAAAGAATATGCCTGAAGCATGCGTTGTCCCGCCGCCTGAAGCTTCTCCCTGTCATTTCCATAGAGAATCCCCAGAGGCTGTCCCTTCTCCACATAATCTCCTACCTTTTTCTGCAGCACAATTCCCACAGATAAATCGATTATGCTTTCCTTTGTCTCTCTGCCCCCGCCAAGAATCAGGGAACATACACCGATTTCGTCACAAACGATTCTGGAAATATAGCCGGACTCAGGCGCACAGACCGGAACCGACAATTCCGCAGCCGGAAGAAGTTCCGGATTGTATACGGCTTGCTCATCGCCCCCCTGGGCATGCACAAACTCAGCCAGCTTCTCCAGGGCTTTTCCGTTGGAGATGACCTCCCGAAGCATACTTTCCGCTTCCTTTTCATCCTTTGCCTTACCGCCAAGCAGAAGCATCTGTGTACCAAGGGTCATGCAAAGCCCGGTAAAATCCTCCGGTCCCTGACCCTTTAGGGTATCAATGGCCTCCTTCACCTCCAACGCATTTCCTACCGCGAACCCAAGGGGCTGGTCCATATCGGTAATCACTGCCACCGTTTTCCGACCGGCATTCTTCCCAATTTTCACCATTTCCTCCGCCAGCGCAAAGGAATCCTCCTCCGTCTTCATAAACGCTCCGCTTCCGGTTTTTACATCCAGCACAATGGCATCGGCACCTGCCGCCAGTTTCTTACTCATAATGGAGCTGGCAATCAGTGACATATTATCCACTGTAGCCGTTACATCACGCAGGGCATACAGCTTTTTATCCGCAGGTGCCAGGTCTGCAGTCTGCCCCATCACAGAAATACCGTGGGTATTCACATTCTCGATAAACTGCCCAATGGGTATTCCGGTGGAAAAGCCGGGAAAGCTCTCCAGCTTATCAATGGTTCCGCCGGTATGTCCCAGCCCGCGTCCGCTCATTTTCGCCACAGGAACACCGCATGCAGCTACCATGGGAGCCAGTGCCAGTGTGGTCTTATCTCCCACGCCTCCGGTACTGTGCTTATCCACCTTAACGCCTGAGATACCGGACAGATCCAGCATATCCCCGCTTTCCGCCATGACCATGGTCAGCGCAAGGGTCTCCCGTTCCGTCATCTTTTGAAAGTAAATAGCCATCATCAGGGCGGAAACCTGATAATCCGGAATCTGACCATTGGTGTAATTTTCTATGAAGAAACGGATTTCCTCTTCATTTAGCTCCCCGCCGTTTCGTTTTTTTACAATCAGATCATACATTCTCATGGTTCATTCCTCCATTTTCGGATATCTTTTCAAAAACCGTTTCTATGCAGCCTTCCATTTGCTCATGTATTTATTTTGATAGCCTATCCCAATAATACTTTTTTTCATTCAGGTTTAGCACAAATGTCTATAGATTTTTCAGACATGGAATCGTTCTACGAGAACAACAACTCTCTCAGCGAAGGATGGACCTCCCCGTATGCAGTTCCGCAGCCTCTTACGTGCATGGTATAGACCAGGGAACGTTTCGTGGCGGTATCCATGATTAACAGGCTGCCTGCGGCGCCGTCCCAGCCAAATATACCGGCAGGAGCTTTTGAATGAAGCAGCTCGGGCTCCATCAGGACCTGCACGCCGCAGCCATAGCCATAGCCCAGACGTCCCATCTTCTGAATAATCTCCTGATGTGTCACATCATTCAGTAAATCCTGTTTCATCAGCTCGATGGATTCCGGCTGCAGGATTCGCACTCCTTCTTTTGAAATACCACCGCAGGCCATTGCATCCCCGAATACGGCATAATCCTCTGTAGTACTTACCAGTCCTGCTCCTCCGCTTTCATAGCTTTCCGACAGCTGATAGCAGCAGGAGGAATCCATGGGAACAGTCTGCCCCTTTTCATCCCAGGTAAACTGCTTCACCAAATTGGGAATATGGTCATTCATGGGCTTTGCAAAAAAGGTATTCTTCATCTGAAGGGGCTCCCAGATATTTTCTTTTAAGTATTCACCGAAGGACTTTCCGGTAATCACTTCAATAATTGCTGCCATAACATCATGGCTTAAGCTGTACTCATAATGCTCACCGGGTTGAAACTTCAGGGGAGATTCCACAAAAGCATCCACCAGCTCTCTTGTGGTTGCTTTTGCCCCCTTTTCCTTTAAAACACGCAGAATTCCGGGACGGCTCAAATCATAATCCAAGCCGGACTGCATGGACACCAGATGCTTTATCTTCATGGGAATGGCACAGGGCTTCACTCCCGCAGGCGTTTCCACCATCAGCTCCTTATATGCAGGCAGATACTGTGCCACCTCATCCTCCAGGGAAAGTAAGCCTCTCTCCACCAGCTGCATCACACATGCCATGGTCTGCACCTTGGTCATAGAGAACATCAGGTACTTTTCATTTCCCTGAATGTCCTTCGTTCCATCGGCATCCACATGACCTGCCATATGGCGGTACAAAGGTTTATGGTTCTCATAAATCATACAATCCACGGAAGGAATTCCTTTTCCCGGCAAGGAATCCAGATACTCTGTAATCTTTTCAAAATTCATTTTGTCACCTCATCGTCTTTCTATACTGAGTCACGATGTTTTCATGCACGTTGCTGATCCTTCAATTAATTTAGCAAACGACTTTTCTTTTTTTGAGAAATGCCAGCCTCTTTACAAATATCCTTCAGACAGCAGCGGTCGCAATAGGGCTTGGTTCGAGCCGTACAAACCTCTCTTCCGTGAACCACCAGCCGATGGCAGAGGTCACTGCCCTCCTCCGGAGGAACAATCTTCCACAGAGCTTTTTCCACTTTTGCCGGCTCCTTCATGCCATCCACCAGACCAATCCGATTGGCCAGCCGGATGCAATGGGTATCCGTCACAATGGCAGGCTTTCCAAAGACATCCCCCATAATCAGGTTTGCACTCTTTCGACCCACACCCGGAAGCTTTAACAACGCATCAAAATCATCCGGTACCTTCCCACCATATTCGTCACGGAGCATTTTCATGCAAAGACTGATATCCCTTGCCTTGGTATGTCCCAAACCACAGGGATGAACGATCCGTTCAATATCCTCCACATCCGCATCTGCCAATGCTTCCACAGTAGGATATTTTTCAAACAGACCTGCCACTACCACATTCACTCTTGCATCCGTACATTGTGCTGCAAGCCGTACGCTGACCAAAAGCTTCCAGGCCTGGTCATAATCCAGACTGCAGGCTGCATCCGGATACTCCCTCTTCAAACGTTCGATGACCTCTAAGGCCAGTTGTTTTTTTGTCATAATGTTTCCTCCAGAGCCCACATTCTGGCATATCTTACCGCACGATTCCATTCCTTCATCAGATGATTTCTGGTCTCCTCCGGCATCTGAGAATGAAAGGATTTCCCAAGCGCCCAGTTCCCTTTGATTTCCTCTTTATCCTTCCAATAGCCGGTAGCAAGGCCTGCAAGGTAGGCAGCTCCCAGAGCGGTTGTTTCGATACAGCTGGGACGTTTCACCAAGGTATCCACAATATCCGCCTGAAACTGCATCAGGAAATTATTTGCACTGGCCCCACCGTCCACATTCAGGCTCCTTATTTTCATACCGCTGTCCCGCTCCATGGCGCGAAGCACATCTGCAGTCTGATACGCAATGGATTCCAGGGTCGCCCGGACAAAATGCTCCTTTTTACAACCTCTGGTAATTCCAAACACAGTTCCTCTGGCATATTGATCCCAGTAAGGTGCCCCCAACCCGGTAAAAGCCGGCACAATGTAGACCCCTGCAGTATCCTGCACTCTGCCTGCATATTCCTCCGACTTGCCTGCATCCGGAATCATCCGCATGCCATCCCGAAGCCATTGAATAGCCGCGCCGGCTACAAACACACTTCCCTCCAGGGCATACTCCACCTCATCCCCCACACCGGCAGCAATGGTGGTCAGCAGGCCATGGTCGGATGTAACAGCGGTCTTCCCAGTGTTCATGAGGAGAAAACAACCGGTGCCGTATGTATTCTTTACTTCTCCCTGTTCAAAACAGCACTGGCCAAACAATGCTGCCTGCTGGTCTCCCGCAGCTCCTGCAATGGGGATACTGCCGCCCAGCACCCCTGGGTCTGTCTTCCCATATATACAGCTGGAGGGTGCCACCTTCGGTAGAATACAGGCCGGAATTCCAAAATACTTCAGGAGTTTACGATCCCACCGTAAGGTATGAATATTAAAAAGCATCGTACGGGATGCATTGGTGTAATCCGTTACATGCACCCGCCCCCTGGTCAAATTCCAGATTAACCAGGTATCCACCGTTCCAAAAAGGATATCGCCTGCCTCAGCCCGCTCCCGGACACCGGGCACATGCTCCAAAATCCATGCAATCTTTGATGCACTGAAATAGGCATCCGGAACCAGGCCGGTTTTCTGTTGTATGATATCAGCAAATTCATCTGCCTTCAGCTTATCCATCTGTTCCGACGTTCTGCGGCACTGCCAGACAATGGCATTGTAAACCGGCTCCCCGGTATTTTTATCCCAAAGGATGGTGGTTTCTCTCTGGTTCGTAATACCAATTCCCTGAATCTGGTCTGCGCTGATACCAAGAAAGGCCATGGCCTCTGTGGCAACCGCTAACTGGGAAGACCAGATCTCTTTGGGATTATGCTCCACCCATCCGGGTTTCGGATAAATCTGTGCGAATTCCTTCTGTGCCATGGAACGAATGGTTCCTGACTTGTCAAAAATGATACAACGGGAGCTGGTTGTCCCCTGATCCAATGCCATCATATACGTTTCTTTCATACAAGCATCAATACCCTTTCTTCTCTTCCTCTTT
>CALYSH010000100.1 GCA_945485625.1 uncultured Lachnospiraceae bacterium
ATGAAGAATGGAGGACGGAATATATGACATTATTTATGAGAGACGAAGAAATGAGAGCAGAAGGTAGAGCAGAAGGCAGAACTCAGGGAATTGCCATAGGAAGGGCAAGCTCAATTTTAGATATTTTATCAACCTTGGGTCCTATTTCCGAGAAGACAAAAATGCGTATTGAATCAGAAATGAATTTAGATCTGTTGTGTGATTGGCTTAAGATAGCTGTGAAATGTACGTCAGTTGAGGAATTTGAAAATCATATCACAAGTGAAAATTCGAAGTAATGTATCCCCGGGAGTTTTCCCGGGGATTTTTGCATATACTAATCCGGACAAAATGAAAGGAAACTCCGGTTTTGGAAAAAAAGGTTCGAAACAGGTGAAAGGGAAATGCGTCCGGATGGTGAAAAAATATAGTCTGATTGCGATTGCGGCCCTGGTGTATGCCCTGGGGGTCGGTGTGGTATTGGAGCCAGCGCATTTGGTGACGGGTGGCGTGACAGGTATGGGAATTGTGTTCAATTATGTGACCGGTGTGGGAACCGGTACCTGGATATTACTTTTGAATATACCCATATTGATTGTGGGAGCCATGCGGTTCGGGAAGCGTTTTATTGCCTCCACGGTTTACTTTATTGTGATGTCGTCCGTATTTACCGATGTGATTGCAGTATTTGTAAAGGAACCGATTCTTACGGATCCCTTACTGGTTGCGGTAGCAGGAGGGAGCCTTACCGCTACCGGTATGGGGTGGGCCCTTCGGAATGGGGCAACCTCCGGCGGAATTGATATTATTGTGAAGCTGATTCGGAGAAGAAGACCTCACATGAAAACCAGTACCTTGATTTTCCTGATGGATATTGTGATTGTTGGGGTGGGGGCACTTGTATTGCAGGATTTGGAGAAAACGTTGTATGCAGCTGTGAGTGTAGCGACTACATCCTACGTGTTGGATCTGGTGCTGTACGGGAAGGATGAGGCCCGTCAGTACCTGGTCATCAGCGATAAATCCGGGGAGATTGCCGCAAGGCTTCTGGAGGAGCTGCACACCGGAGTGACATATCTGACAGGACAGGGAGCCTTTTCATCCAGGGAGAAGCAGATACTGCTCTGTGTGGTGCGGAAGCCCCGCTCTTCGAAGCTGGAGGGGATTGTACGGGATACGGACCCACAGGCTTTCCTGATTGTGAGCAATGCCACACGCATCTATGGGGAAGGCTATAAGAGCTTTTTTGGGGAAAGCTTTTGAAAGAGAGAAGTTTTTCTTGCCCTATGGATGTGTGGATAGTATATTGTGTGTAAGCAAATTTTCTTCAAAAAAAATACGGAAAATTGTTACGGAGGACAAATCAATGATATTTCACAGAGCAGGAAAATACAACGGGGATGAAAGTACGTTGCCCCAAAGAGAGCATCATCCCAATGCGGTACCATTCAAGGAACCGAAGAGTATGCTTTTGTTATCCATTATTGCCAATGCGGGAGCTTTTCTTATGATCGTATTAATGGGTATACCGGTATTTCTGCTGGGAAGAGAATATATTACGCGGGATAATTCCATATTCCTTGTGCTGGCGCTGTGGTTTCCTATGCTTACTATAGTGCCCCATGAGTTCCTGCATGCGCTCTGTTTTAAAAAGGATGTGTATTATTATACCAATTTCAAGCAAGGTATGGCCTTTGTGGTTGGTACGGAGGATATGTCCAAGCTTCGCTTTATTATGATGAGTCTATGCCCCAATCTGGTGTTTGGATGGTTACCCTATTTGATATTTCTTTTGTTCCCCAATCTTGTATATGTGGGTGCGTTCGGCACCATTTGTATCGGAATGGGGTTTGGGGACTACATCAATGTATTTAATGCTTTGACACAGATGCCCAAGGGTGCGAAAACCTACCTTTGCGGCATGCATTCCTACTGGTATGTGGATTGAGTCCGTTGAGAAAAAACAAATTCTCCGAAGACAAAATTTTGAAAAGGAAATATAACACGCTGTCAAGAAAAAATACTTGACACCACATAAATTTTATTGTATGATACACAAGGTGTCGGAAGATGCCTTGTGTTTTGCTTTATAGGCAGGAAGTGAAGATGGAAAAGATTTACGAGCAGACTCTTCTGTATGATTTCTACGGAGAGTTATTGACCAAGCATCAGCAGAGCATTTATGAGGATGCGGTGTACAACGATATGTCCCTGGGTGAAATCGCGGAGGAGCAGGGTATCAGCAGGCAGGGTGTGCATGATCTGATACGAAGATGTGATAAGATATTGCTGGATTATGAAGAAAAGCTTCATCTGGTAGAGCGTTTTACGAAGGCCAGGGATACCATTTCCCGAATCGAGGCTCTGACAGTGGAGAATCCGGAAGGGACGGCAATGTCAAAGCGTTTGGAGGAGATTCGTAAATTATCCCGTGAACTTCTGGAAGAGTTGTAAGCATGACAGACAGGAGAATGTAGAGTGGCATTTGAAAGCTTAACCGAAAAACTTCAGAATGTATTTAAGAGCCTGAGAGGCAAGGGACGTCTGACAGAAGAGGATGTTAAGCTTGCCATGAAGGAAGTCAAGATGGCTCTCCTGGAAGCGGATGTGAATTTCCGTGTGGTAAAGCAGTTTGTGAAATCTGTGGAAGAGCGTGCAATCGGTCAGGATGTCATGAACGGTCTGAATCCCGGTCAGATGGTTATTAAGATCGTAAACGAGGAAATGATTGCCCTCATGGGCAGTGAGACCACTGAGGTGGCGTTTCAGCCCGGGAAATCCATCACTGTGATTCTGATGGCAGGTCTTCAGGGTGCAGGTAAGACCACCGCCACTGCTAAGCTTGCCGGAAAGTTTAAACAGAAGGGTAAGAAATCCTTACTGGTTGCCTGTGACATTTACAGACCTGCTGCAATCGAACAGCTGCAGATTAACGGTAAGAAACAGGAAGTGGATGTTTTCACCATGGGTACGGATCATAAGCCCTGGGAAATTGCCACAGAGGCACTTGCCTTTGCAGAAAAGAATGGTCATAATGTAGTGATTCTGGATACTGCCGGACGTCTTCATATTGATGAGGATATGATGCAGGAGCTTCAGGAGATAAAGGAGCACATTGCAGTACATCAGACTCTGCTGGTTGTGGATGCCATGACCGGTCAGGATGCTGTCAATGTGGCAAAGGAGTTCAACGAGAAGGTAGGCGTGGATGGTGTTATCCTCTCCAAGATGGATGGTGATACCCGAGGCGGTGCCGCACTTTCCATTAAGGCGGTTACCGGGAAGCCCATTCTCTATGTGAGCATGGGCGAGAAGCTCGCCGATATGGAGCAGTTCTATCCGGATCGTATGGCAAACCGTATTCTGGGCATGGGGGATGTGTTGTCCCTGATTGAGAAGGCACAGGAGTCCATTGATATCGATGAGGAAAAGGGCCGGGAGATGGCCGGCCGCATGAAGAAGGGAAAATTCGATTTTGAAGATTACCTGGAGAGCATGAAGCAGATGCGGAATATGGGCGGTTTATCAAGTATATTCAGTATGCTTCCCGGTATGGGTGTGAAGGCCGGTGATCTGGAAGGCATGGTGGATGAAAAGCAGTTAAAGCATATGGAAGCAATCGTCCTGTCCATGACAGTAGAAGAGAGAAGAAACCCGAAGCTGTTAAATCCCCGCAGAAAGCATCGCATTGCCAAGGGTGCCGGCGTGGATATCGCAGTGGTGAACCGCTTTATCAAACAGTTTGAGCAGAGTCAGAAAATGATGAAGCAGTTTGGTGGCGGCGGGAAACGTCGGGGCGGTATGTTTGGAGGCTTCCCCGGAATGAAGGGCGGCCGGTTCCCGTTTTAGGGGATAGTATGCATATATGAAAACAGGGGTTCGATTCCCCTATCAGAAATTTGACGAAAGAATCATCAGCCCATAAGGTCAAAATGATTTTTGAGTATATATTTAATTTAATTTTTTGGAGGAAAAAGAAATGGCAGTAAAGATCAGATTAAGAAGAATGGGACAGAAAAAAGCACCTTTTTACAGAATTATCGTAGCAGATTCCCGCTCTCCCAGAGATGGTAGATGCATCGAGGAAATCGGTACCTACGATCCTTCCACCGATCCCAGCACTTTCCAGATCAACGAGGAGCTGGCAAAGAAGTGGCTTGCAAACGGTGCTCAGCCTACTGAGGTTGTAGGAAAGCTTTTCAAGGCAGCCGGTATTGAGAAATAATAATCAAATCTTTGGAGGTCGATTATGAAGGAATTGGTAGAAGTAGTTGCAAAGGCTCTTGTTAACCATCCGGAAGAGGTCGTTGTTACCGAGAAGGTTGACGGCAAGAACATTGTGGTAGAGCTTCATGTTGCAGCCTCCGATATGGGTAAGGTGATCGGAAAGCAGGGTAGAATTGCAAAGGCAATCCGTACCGTTGTGAAAGCTGCATCATCAAAAGATAATACCAGAGTGGACGTTGAAATTGTCTAATGGATTAAAAAGCGGAATGCGTCTGACGCGTTTCGCTTTTTATACACTTAAGGGTGTGGGAGTTTTTATGGAAACAAGATTTCAAATCGGGGTGATTACATCCACCCACGGTGTGCGTGGTGAAGTGAAGGTATTTCCCACCACAGATGATATGAAGCGATTTAAGAGACTGAAGACTGTGATTTTAGCTGATGAAAAGTCAGAGAAAATCGTAGCAGTGGAGCAGGTAAAGTTTTTCAAGCAGTTTGTTATTCTGAAGCTTGAGGGAATTGATGATATGGATCAGGCGAACAAATTGCGCCGGTCCCGCCTGTTGGTAGAACGGAAGGATGCTGTGCCTCTGCGTAAGGATGAATATTACCGTGCGGATTTGCTGGGACTGCGTATTCTGGATGAAGAGGAACAGTGTATTGGTGAACTCACGGATGTGATGGAAACCGGTGCGAACGATGTGTATGAGATTACCATGACGGATGGAAGAAGCTTTTTACTTCCCGCCATCAAGCAATGCGTGCTGGAGGTAAAGCCGGAAGAGGGCTTTATGAAGATTCATATTCTGGAAGGATTGTTAGACGAATGAAGTTTTCAGTACTGACTCTGTTCCCTGAGATGATTGAGCAGGGCTTAAATACCAGTATTTTGAAGCGCGCCAGGGAAAACGGACTGATTGAAATAAATCCGGTGAATATCCGGGATTACACTACGGACAAACATGGCAGGGTAGACGATTACACCTACGGAGGCGGCGCCGGGATGTTGATTCAGGCACAGCCTGTTTATGATGCCTGGAAGGCAGTGACGGAGGGACGGAAGGTGCGTACCGTTTATGTGACTCCCCAGGGCTCTGTCTTTACCCAGGAGAAAGCCAGAGAGTTGGCCGGGGAAGAGGAGCTTGTATTTCTTTGCGGGCATTATGAGGGGATTGATGAGCGGGTGCTGGAGGAAGTGGTCACCGATTATCTGTCCATAGGAGATTATATTCTGACCGGCGGGGAGCTGGCAAGCATGGTGATGATTGACAGTATTTCCAGACTGATACCGGGGGTACTTCATAACGAGGAGTCTGCGGAGACGGAAAGCTTCTATAAGGATCTGCTGGAGTATCCCCAGTACAGCAGACCGGAGATATGGCATGATAAGGCGGTGCCGGCGGAGCTGCTGACCGGAAATCATAAGATTATCAATGCATGGCGACTGGAGCAATCCATTGCCCGCACCGGGAAATATCGTCCGGATTTGCTTGCTAAGTATAGAGAGCGGGAGCGGGTTCTGAACCTTTTGTATCGTCGGAAAAAGGAAAATGCCTATCTGATTGACGCCATGGAGCGCGGTACGGCGGATGTATTGGCCTGTGAAGGGGAAAATGTGGTAGCCATTCAGAGGAACTGCAATCAGGTGATGATCTGTGCCGTGGATTTTGATGAAGTAGTGAAGCTATTTCCCGTGATTCCGGGGGAGGTCCGGCTGGTGCTTCATAATATGGAGGCATTGAATCCGGTCTTGTCTGATATGCTGAGATTGAAGGTCAGTGAACCCTACAGGCAGGGAGTGTATACCCTGAAGGTCTCGGCACCGGTACCCTATAAGAATATCCGGCAGGTTACCCTGCGGGATGATGTGG
>CALYSH010000101.1 GCA_945485625.1 uncultured Lachnospiraceae bacterium
CCAGTCCCTTCCAATTCTGATTATTATTCATCCCTATTCTCTCCGCAAAAAATGCTGAAGTTTTCTATTAATATTTCTTCTTATTCTTCAGTTCCTGATACAACAGACAATAATTATCATACCGGAGTCTTGCGATTTCACCCCGCTCCACCGCCTGTTTCACACCGCATACCGGCTCCGAAATATGAGAACACCCACGGAACTTACATCCCTCTTCATAGGCTGCGAACTCCGGATATGCTCCCGCAAGCTCTTCCTTCGTCAGGTCAAACAGCTCCAGGGAACTGAATCCGGGAGTGTCCAAAATATAACTGTCCTTCTCAAATGCCATCAGCTGTGTATGCCTTGTAGTATGCTTTCCCCGCTCTATCTTAGCGCTCAGCTTTCCGGTTTCCATTACCGCCTCCGACATCAGTTCATTTATCAGGGAAGACTTCCCCACACCGCTGGGGCCTGCAACAGTTGTTGTTTTATGATATAACAGTTCCTTTAATATCTCAATCCCCTTCTGTTCGGAGGCACTGACTACCACGGTGCGATACCCACACTTCTCATATATGCCGGCATATTGCTCACCGGTGCCGTCATGATCCAAATCCGCCTTATTGAAGCATACAATGCAGGGCAGACCCTGTTGTTCCATCATGATGAGGAAGCGGTCCAACAAATTAAAATTGGGCCGGGGTTTCTGAATGGCAAAAATCACCAATGCCTGATCCACATTTGCAACCGCAGGACGAATCAGCCGGCTTTTTCGTTCCGATAATGCAACGATATTTCCAATCTTTTTCTCGCTGTCCAGCACCTCAAGTTCAACATTGTCCCCTACAAGAGGCTTTTGACGGTCTTTACGAAAAACACCCTTGGCCTTGCATTCATATACGCTGTCACCGGATGCAACATAATAAAAATTCGATATTCCTTTTATGATTTTTCCCTGCATATATGCTATTCTCTCACAAAATCAATACGACGGGTAAAGCTCTTTTTCTCTGTGCCTCCGGGAATCGTAATGCTTTCACCGGTATTTGGGTCTGTAGATGTGCTGGCCGGCAAGGTTACCGTATAGGTCATAGTCAGAGTACCGCCGGATGCACTCAAGCCCGAATAATTGGGAGAATAAGGGAATCCGGACAGATTTGTGTCAAGGAGCACCCGGTCATCATCCGTTACCAGCTTCAGATGAACCTCTGTGCCGGAAGTATAGTCCGGTGCCTCCTCCCTGGTAGGCGCATCAATCACCACATTACAACGGTAGGTATACTTCTCCGTTCCCTGGCTCACCTTTATATCAATGATGGTATCCGGATCCACATAGGAGCCCTGGGAGGTACTCTGATAACAAACCAGACCCTCCTCAACCTCAGAATTGAAGACATAGCTTACACTGCCAATGCTCAATCCATTATCTACCAGAATAAACCGGGCTTCCGCCTCCGTCTGTCCGATCAGATTGGGAACACGAATTTTCTGCTCCTCCCTGCCCTTGCTGACTGTCACGGTAACCACAGTTTCCTTCGGAACCGTCACACCGCTCTCCGGACTCTGAGAAATGACCATCCCCTCTTCCACAGTGTCGGAATAATTATCCACACGATTTATGGTCAGACCCCGATTTTTCAAGAGTCTTTCTGCGGTCTCATAGGTTTTGTCCGCAACATTCGGGACCTCGACTCCGGTGATTCCGACGCTCACCTTCAAGACCACGGTGGTACCCTGTTTCAGGGGGGTTCCCTCCTCCACATCGGTATTCAATACAATTCCGCTGTCCACGGAATCGGACTCTACATAGTCTACCTGCACCTTCATGCCGATTTTCTTCAAAGCATTTTCCGCATCCTCCACCGTCATACCCGTAATATTGGGCATAGGCTCATAGGAGAGAGTTGCCAAAGGTTCCTCGGTCAGGGTAGGCGGTGCGGTACTTTCCCCATCCTGCTGTTTCAAGCTGCTCCACAGGCGAATCGCCAGCATCACAATGATTACAAAGATTACAATACCCGCCACGATTGCCAATACCGTGGTAAGCTGTTCCATTCTTGGAGTCATGGACCCCTCAAAGTCTTCCTCTCCGTCCTCGGCCGTCTCATAGGGTGCCATCGTTTCCTGCTTTAGACGAAGCTTTTCATCTGTATCCTGACTATAATCCTTTAAGGAAATCGCTCCTGTCTGACGTTTTATCTCCGCCAGCTCACTCTCCGATACCATCTTGGTACCTGCCTCAGTGTCCACATCATGAATCACCACAAAATCATCATCCGGATTCATCAGGGACTGTTTCAGATCCGCAATCACATCCGGGATCTTCTGATAACGTCTGTCCGGTGATTTCTGACAGCATTTCAATACAATCTGTTCTACCGCAATGGGAATCTCCGGTACAAATTCCCTTGGAGAAGGCATCTCCTCCTGAATGTGCTTAATTGCAATTGCCACGGTTGTGTCTCCGTTAAAGGGTACACGTCCCGTCAGCATTTCAAACATGGTAATACCTAAGGAATAGATATCACTCTTTTCATCACTGTATCCGCCTCTGGCCTGCTCAGGCGATGTATAGTGAACGGAGCCCATCACATTGGAGGTAATAGTATTACTGGTAGCCGCCTTTGCAATTCCAAAGTCTGTCACCTTCACCTTGCCATCCTTGGAAATAATGATATTCTGAGGTTTAATATCCCTGTGAATAATATGATTATTATGAGCAGCTTCAATACCCATGCTTACCTGTATTGCAATGCTGACTGCCTCCTTATAAGACAATCTGGCCTTCTTCTCAATATATTTTTTCAGGGTGATTCCTTCTACCAGCTCCATTACAATATAATAGATACCGTTCTCCTCACCTACATCATACACATTCACAATATTGGGATGGGCAAGGCCTGCTGCCGCCTGCGCCTCCGTCCGGAACTTGGAAACAAAGTTTTCGTTCTCGGAAAATTCCTGCTTCAAAACCTTAACCGCCACAAAACGATTCAGCTTATGACATTTTGCTTTATATACATCAGACATGCCACCGGTACCGATCTTTTCCAGAATCTCGTAGCGGTCACCTATCATCATACCAATCTTTATCATAGACAATCTCCACTAAATTTATCAACAACTGTTATGCAAGAGGGTCAATCAGCACCACGGAAATATTATCCGTACCACCATTTCTGTTTGCCGCATCCACAAGGTTCTGAACCATTTCCACCAGGTCCCTCCCCCTCTTCACAATCATGCGGATTTCTTCGTCCTCCAGCATATTCGTCAGGCCGTCCGAACACATCAGAATCAAATCACCGGGCATAAGCTCCACCCGGAATAAATCAACTTCCACCTGGCTGTTTACTCCAACTGCCCTTGTAATGATATTTTTATCGGGATGATTTCTTGCCTCAACCTTACCAATGGTACCTCTTCGTACCATTTCTTCTACCAAAGAGTGATCTATGGTAATCTGGGTTATTTCATCATGAATCACATACAACCGGCTGTCTCCCACATTGGCCACATACAGCCGGCTGCCTTCACACACCGCTGCCACCACTGTGGTACCCATACCCTCCAGACTTTCCTCTTTGGAAGCCTGTTCATATATCAGACTGTTTGCACCGGAAATCGCCTTTTGAAATAATTCTTCGGGCGATGCTTCCTCCGTCTCTCCCTCCACAATCCTTATCATGGTCTCAACAGTCACTCGGGAGGCATAATCTCCTGCCTTATGTCCGCCCATTCCGTCTGCGACAAGAAACAGATTGGGCAGCTTTCCCACAGGAGTTTCAGAGGTAAAGACATAATCCTGATTGATATTTCTTTTTTTCCCTGTATCCGTTGCAGAAAACGTCTTAAGCACCTTTATAATCCTCCTAAGCTTCCATGGGCGGGGTGGTGATATGCTTTCTTCTCAGCTGTCCGCAGGCACCGTCAATGTCCCTACCCATTTCCCTTCTAATAGTAACATTTATTTTGTTTTTTTCAAGTTTATTTTTGAAAGCCTGCGCATCCCGCATATCGGGTTGAACAAAATCTCTCTCCCGAATCGGATTGACAGGAATCAGGTTCACGTGACAGCACAGAGGCTTCGCCAATGCGATCAGCTCCCTTGCATCCTCCATGGTATCATTCACTCCACCCACCAGGCTGTATTCAAAGGTGATTCTTCTGCCGGTCTTTTCAAAATAATACCGGCAGGCATCCATCAGCTCCCCAATGGAATACCGGTTGGCGATTGGCATCAGTTTCCGACGTTTTTCATCCGTCGTGGCATGGAGACTTAACGCCAGGGTGATCTGAAGCCTTTCATCCGCCAATTCCCTCATCCGCGGAACCAGTCCGCAGGTAGAAACCGTTATGTTTCTCTGACTGATATTCAAACCGTTCTCATCGGTCAGCATCCGGATGAAAACCAGGAGATTATCATAATTATCCATGGGCTCTCCGGTTCCCATCACAACCACATTGGATACCCTCTCTCCGGTGATCCGGATAATGGAATAAACCTGCTCCAGCATTTCCGCAGGTGTCAGATTTCTCTCCAGCCCATCCAGTGTAGATGCGCAGAACCGGCATCCCATCCGGCACCCTACCTGAGAAGAAATACACACACTATTCCCGTGCTTATACTTCATCCAGACGCTTTCCACCACGTTGCCGTCCTGCAATGCAAAGAGAAACTTCCTTGTTCCGTCAATGGCAGAGGTCTGAACATCCACGGTTCTGCACACAGTGTATGTGAAATGCGCCTCACAAAAGCGGCGGAATTCCTTGGAAAGATTACTCATCTCTTCAAAGCCCGATGCCAGCTTCTTATGCATCCAGTCATACATCTGTGCCCCGCGAAAGGGCTTCTCGCCCAGTTCCCCAAACAGAGTCTTCAGCTCCTCCAAAGGCAGGGATTTTACATCTATCTTATCCTTATCTGTATTTCTTTCTTCGGAAACTATTTCCATATCGCTCCTTATCTTTCCTCCTTACGACGAAGAACCGCAAAGAAAAAACCATCCGACCTGTTCCTGCCGGGCAAAAGCTGTGCGGAACATTTTGCCACAGCCTCATCTTCCTTCAATGGCATTTGGGCAGGAATCCCCCGGAGCTCATCCAAAAGCTCCTTGGGAACTCTTTCCGCAATCTCTACCGGTTCAAAGGGAAGGTTGTCCAAAATCCAACGAACCATTTCTTCATTTTCACCCCGATGAATGGTACAGGTACTGTACAGCAAAATCCCCCCGGGTTTCACATAAGAATAAGAGCCCTGCAAAATATCCCTTTGCAGCTCTGTAATGCTCTTTAGCCCTTCCAAAGAAGCATGATACTTGATATCCCTTTTCTTTCCGATTACTCCAAGACCGCTGCAGGGCACATCCATAATCAGAACATCCGCCATATTCCGAAATGCTTCGTCAAGCACTCTGGCATCATTCACCCGGACTTCCAGATTATCCAACCGCATCCGTTCCCTGTATTCCATGATTTTCTCTGCCTTTCCTTCGGAAACATCGGAGGAAAACACCTTTTCTGCCGTCTCTGCCGCAAGAACGCTCTTTCCTCCGGGCGCGGCGCATACATCCATCACCACGTCATCGGAATTGATTCCTGCTGCGGTAACAGCCAGAATACTGCTCACATCCTGCACCGTAAATTTCCCTTCCCGAAAGCCGGATGTATCTGCAATACCATCCGCATTCCGGACCTGATAAACTCCGGGCAGATAGGGGGATTGTTCCGCCCTCATTCCCTTCTGTTTCAAAAATGCCAGTTGTTCCTCTCTTTCCTGTTCGGTTAATCTCCCGGAAAAACGAATGGTAACCGGATGAATCTCCAGAAGTCCCTTCAGAATATCCTCTGTCACCCGAATTCCGTATTCCTCCTGCCAAAGGGAAATAATCCACTCCGGCATAGAATACCGAACCGACAAATAGGAAACAGCCTCCTTCTCCCTGTCCGGGAGAGGAAGCTCTTCCCTGTTCTTGGCAATATTTCTTAATATACCATTTATAAAACCCTTTAAATTCTCGAATTTCCGCTTACCGGCCAGCTTGCAGGCCTCATTGCACACTGCACTGTCCGGTATACTGTCCATATATAAA
>CALYSH010000102.1 GCA_945485625.1 uncultured Lachnospiraceae bacterium
GACCGGCTCTCCGCGAAGGCAGGACATGATAATCTGAAGTCTTTTGTAAGCGCAGTGATGATTTGCCTGGGCATAAGAAGCATTGTGGTCACTGTAGCTGTCATTTTTAAAGGCTTCATGGTAATACTTTACAGCTTCCTTCATATAGTCGCTGGCTTCATCGGAAACGGGCTCTAAATAATCGAATTCTTCCGGAAAATCAAGCTCGGCAAAACGGGCAAACTTCATATCCAGCTCATCCAGATACTCCAGCAGTTCCTCTACTGCATGCTCAGAAGCAGCATCAATGTCATTCATTTTATTGTTTAAAGAAACCAAATCAGTGCACATATTGTCGATATCAGATTTAAACTTTGCCAATTCAGGATCTGTACCGCAGGCACAAACGGAAAGGCAAAGTACACAAGTCAAAATAAGACCTAATATTTTCTTTTTCATCGCAGAACCTTCTTTCATGATATATATGAGAATTTATCATATTTGGCTAACATTTTCAACTGAAATATGAAATTAGATAAATACAGTCCTTTACGCCTTAAAATGCATGTGATATGATTATTGGAAAGTCATTATTAAGGGAGTATTTCATGAAAAAAAGTGAATTTCAGGATTATTTACAAAATAGATTGGTCTATCTGGACGGAGCTACCGGTTCTAACTTGGTAAAAAAAGGGATGCCTGCAGGAGTATGCCCTGAGAAGTGGATATTGGAACATCGTGAGGTGATGTTGGAACTCCAGAAAAATTATGTCGCAGCCGGAAGTGATATTTTATACGCCCCTACCTTTACAGCCAACCGGGTGAAGCTTGGGGAATATCAGCTGGCAGACCAAATGGAAGAAATGATTACCGGGTTGGTAGCGATTTCAAAGGAAGCAGCTGCCTGTACAGAGCGAAAGGTGTATGTTGCGGGAGATATCTCCATGACGGGGGAAACCCTTCGCCCTGCCGGAAATATGGAGTTGGAAACTCTGATTGAGGTTTATAAAGAGCAGATCAGGATGATGAACAAGGCCGGCGTGGATCTTTTGGTGGTAGAAACCATGATGAGTCTTGCAGAATGCCGCGCAGCCTTAATTGCTGCGAAGGAGTGCTGTGATTTGCCGGTTATGGTTACCATGACCTTTGAACCGGACAAGCGTACTCTTTACGGTACGGATGCAAAGACTGCTGCGATTGTTTTGGAAAGTCTGGGTGCTTCTGCAATCGGTGTAAATTGTTCCGGCGGTCCTGCCGGTATGAAGGAAATTGTGGAGGATATGGTTTCTGTGACCCGTATTCCCGTGATTGCAAAACCCAATGCCGGATTACCATATCTGGATGAGAACGGTCACACAAAATACAGTATGTCCTCTGAAGAATTTGCGGTGGAAATGAAGGCGCTGGTAGAGGCAGGTGCTACCATTCTGGGTGGCTGCTGCGGAACCGATCCGGCTTTTATTCGCAGAATCAAAGAGGAATTCGGAACATTACAGAAGGTATTCCCAAACAGAAGACCGGATGGTATCCGGTATCTCACCTCCGAGAGACAGACCGTTTCCTTTGGGCTGGAGGATCCGTTTATTATAGTGGGAGAACGGATTAACCCCACCGGAAAGAAGCTGTTGCAGGCACAGCTTCGAGAGGGAAGCATGGAAAAGGTCCTTCAGTTCGCAGAAGAACAGGAAGCCTGTGGAGCACGTATTCTTGATGTGAATATGGGCATGAGCGGTATTGATGAAAAGGAAATGATGTTACGGGCCATAGAGGAGATCAGTATGGTTACCAATCTGCCTTTGAGTCTGGATTCCAGTCATGTGGATGTATTGGAAGCAGCACTTCGGCATTACCCCGGAAGGGCCTTGATCAATTCTATTTCCATGGAAGAAGAGAAGGTAAAGCTTCTGCTCCCCATTGCAAAAAAATATGGCGCCATGTTTATTTTACTTCCTTTATCGGATAAAGGTTTGCCGGAGAATATAGAAGAGAAGAAGGATATTATTCAGACTGTTTATAAGAAGGCCACAGAGCTTGGCATGAGCAGGGAAGATATTATTGTAGATGGTCTTGTGGCTACGGTAGGTGCAAACAGCAGAGCCGGAATTGAAACCCTGGAAACCATTCGCTATTGTAAGGAGCTTGGCTTCGCCACCATTTGCGGCTTGTCCAATATCTCCTTCGGCATGCCGGAAAGAAGCTATGTGAATACTGCATTCCTAAGTCTGGCGATTCATGAAGGTTTGACCATGGCCATTGCCAATCCTTCTCAGGAGCTTCTGGTATGCTGTGCTTATGCAACGGATTTACTGATGGCAAAGGAAGGCTCTGATATTACCTATATTCAGGCAGCAAATCAGGCGAAGGAAAACAGAGAGCGGAAGGAAAGCCTTGCCTTGGAAGCAAGGGCAAGGGCAGGAGCAGAAGCCGTACCCATAAAGCAGGCTGAATCTGTTGCGGATACCACACCCGGTACCCCCGGCTTTACGGATGAAACCAGAAGCAATCTCTATCATGGTGTATTAAAGGGAAATAAGAATGGAATTGAGAAGCTGACACGGCTTGCTCTGGAAACAGGAAATGCGCCGGATGCTCTGTTAAATGATGTGCTGATGCCGGCCATCAATGAGGTTGGTGTATTGTTTGATAAGGGGAAGTATTTCCTGCCCCAGTTAATTGCCAGTGCAGAAGCCATGAAGAATGCTATTGCAGTGTTGGAGCCTCTTCTTTTGAAGGAAGGAAGCTCGGAGGAGATGCCGGTGGTGGTGATTGCCACAGTGGAAGGTGATATTCACGATATCGGGAAAAACCTGGTGGCTATGATGTTAAAGAATTATGGGTATCGGGTGATTGATCTGGGTAAGGATGTTCCTGCGTCAGAGATTATTACAGCAGCAAAGGAACATCATGCAAGTATTATAGCCCTTTCGGCCCTGATGACCACCACCATGCAGCGTATGCGTGAGGTGGTAGCAGAAGTGAAAAAAGAAGGACTTCCGGTGAAGGTTATGATCGGGGGGGCAGTCATCACTCAGGAATATGCCGATGAAATCGGTGCGGACGGTTATTCCAGAGATGCTGCAGAGGCCGTAAAAGTAGCCGGACGACTATTGAATTCATAGTCCGGTTTGTGTTAAAATAATGTAACTGTCCGGAGCCGGTGGATTTTATGAAGCTTCTATTCGGTTTTGGGTTACAACTGATATATTTTGAGAGGAGATCATTATGATCGGAGCAGAAGCCATTATCAAATGTCTTGAGGCAGAGCATGTCACTACGGTTTTCGGTTATCCCGGCGTGGCAATTTGCCCTTTTTATAATAGTATACTTGAGTCGGATATTCGTACCATTCTGATTCGTACGGAGCAGAATGCCGCCCATGCAGCCAGCGGAATGGCAAGACTTACCGGAAGACCCGGTGTATGCGCCGTTACCTCCGGCCCCGGTGCAACCAATGTGATCACGGGTATTGCCACTGCGTTTGCAGACAGTATTCCGCTGATCGTTATTACCGGTCAGGTAAACAGTACCCTGTTGGGAAGTGATGTGTTCCAGGAGGCCGATATTACCGGGGCAGTGGAGTCCTTCGTAAAGTACAGCTATCTGGTTCGTAAGGTAAACGATATTCCCCGTATTTTTAAGGAGGCCTTTCATATTGCAAATACCGGAAGAAAGGGACCGGTTCTGATCGATATTCCCATTGATATCCAGAATGCAACCCTTGAGAAATTTGTTTATCCGGAAGAAATCAATATGCGCACCTATAAGCCTACCGTAAAAGGGAACGGAGCCCAGATTAAGAAGGTCATCCGTGAACTGGACAAGTCCAGTCGTCCCATTATCTGTGCAGGCGGCGGTGTGATTTTAAGCGATGCAAGGGAGGAGCTTCGTGCATTCAGCGAGAAGTATCGAATTCCCGTCGTATCCACCATGATGGGTATCGGTGTGATGCCTACCGAGCATCCGTTGTACTATGGTATGGTGGGGAATAACGGAAAAGCCTATGCGAACAAGGCAATGAATGATTCTGACCTTTTGATCATGGTGGGAGCCCGTGTGGCAGATCGTGCAGTCAGCCAGCCGGATCTGATTACCCAGAATAAGGTGTTGATACATATTGATATCGATCCTGCGGAAATCGGTAAGAATGCCGGTCCTTCCATTCCTCTGGTAGGTGATGCGAAAAACATCTTTCTGGAGCTTCTTAAGGAGGAATTTGATGATGATTTCTCCGACTGGATTTCAACCCTGAACGAATATCGTGTGAAATTGGCTCCGAAAAGAAACCCTAATCCGGAGTATGTGGATCCGGCTGCATTTATCGACATGCTTTCCGACAAAATGGCTGAAGATGGAGTTTATGTCGCCGATGTAGGTCAGAACCAAATCTGGTCCTGCGCTTATCATAAGGTAAAGAAGGGACGGTTTTTAACCTCCGGCGGTATGGGTACCATGGGCTATTCCATTCCTGCCGCCATGGGTGCAAAGCTTGCGGCTCCGGACCGTCAGGTCATTGCAGTATGCGGAGACGGCTCCTTCCAGATGTCCATGATGGAGCTTGCCACCATGAAGCAGCATGATGTTCCGGTAAAGATTATTGTATTAAAGAACAATTACCTTGGCATGGTAAGGCAGTATCAGCATTTCACCTACAAGGATCATTATTCTGTTGTTGATTTGAGCGGCAGTCCCGATCTGGAAAAGCTTTCTGCTGCTTATGATATTCCGTTCCTCCGTGTCTTCAACATGAAGGATGCCGGAGAGAAGCTGGATGCTTTCCTTGCAAAGGATGAAGCGATGATCATGGAATGTATCATTGATCCCATGGATCTTGTATAAATTTGGATTGCCTGTGTGCAGAGAAGAGAGGATTTATGAAAAAGAGAATCTATTCCGTACTGGTAGAGAATCGATCCGGTGTACTTTGTAAGGTTGCCGGACTTTTTTCCAGAAGATGTTTTAATATCGACAGCCTTGCCGTTGGAGAAACCGATGATAAGGATGTTTCCTGTATGACCATCGTTTCCAGCGGGGATCAGCGTACCATTGAACAGATTGAAAAACAGTTAAACAAAAAGCTGGATGTTATCAAGGTAAAGACCTTTGAAGAGCAGCAGTGTATCAGCAGGGAACTGATGCTGATTAAGGTCAAGTATAATAAAACCAATCGCCGTGATATTCTGGAAATCTGTGACATTATGAAGGCTCAGATTGTGGATGTATCCAGGCATTACATGATGATTCAGATTTGCGATGAACCGGATAAGGTAAAATCCCTGATCAGTATGTTCAGCTCCATCAGTATCGCAGAGGTAGCGCGAACCGGAACCTTAGCGTTATCCAAATGTACGGAAAACGATTAACCGGACGAAAAACAGGAAGTTTTCTGCTTTTGCATGCCGTATATCGGTTGACAGTGTCTGAATGGCTTGTTATAATTAGTTGGTTAAAGTTAGTTAGAAGGGACGAGAAGAATGCAAAAGAGAGTATTTCAGTTATTGGCAGATAATACCTCCGGTGTTTTAAGTCGTATTTCGGGACTTTTTTCCAGAAGAGGCTACAATATTGAAAGTATCACTGCAGGTGTTACCGCAGATCCCAGATACTCCAGAATTACCATTGTTGCAAGTGGTGATGAGGAGATTCTGGAGCAGATTGAAAAGCAGGTCGGTAAGCTGGTTGATGTACGTGATGTGAAGGAATTGAAGCCGGAAGAAAGCGTTTACCGTGAGCTGGTTCTGATTAAAGTCAGGGTTACCACTGCAGAACAGCGTCAGGATATTATTTCCATCAAGGATTTGTTCCGTGCAAATATTATTGATGTTGCTACGGAGAGCCTGATGATTGAAATGACCGGTACCCAGAGTAAAATCGAAGCGTTCCTTGGAATGCTTGAGAGTTATGAGATTCTGGAGCTTGCCAGAACCGGTATCGCCGGCCTGGGTCGTGGTACCAAGAATATTACCATTTTATAATATGTTGATACCAGGGTCAAAAGGTCTTTACACACTTGAGCTTGCTCATATGTGGGTAAA
>CALYSH010000103.1 GCA_945485625.1 uncultured Lachnospiraceae bacterium
GATAAAGCACCCAAGGCGATAATTTGATTGAATTGTTTGTCATGTTGCGAAAGCCGTCTTTGCACTTTGCGTTTATGAAGAAGCCTTATGCGCTAAAATCCAACTGTCTGAGCGAAGCGAGTTTTGGATTTTAGCGCATGCCCTTCGCTTCTTCGTAAATGCTTAGTGCAACAGGATTTCGCTACGCAAACAAGCCAACAAATTATCGTTTGCAGGGTGCGTATTTCCTCGGGCAAACATGAAACGATATATGTGAGGAAACAAATTATGTGGATTGCAAATAATTGGAAAGATTATGAAGTATACGATACCTCCTCCGGCGAGAAGCTGGAGCGTTGGGGGGATTACACTCTGGTGCGTCCGGATCCCCAGGTCATCTGGAATACTCCCCATAACCATACCGGCTGGAAAAAGAAAAACGGCCATTATCACAGAAGCACAAAAGGCGGCGGTGAATGGGAGTTCTTTGATCTGCCCGACGAATGGACCATCACCTATGCAAATCCCTGCTTTACCCTGGCTTCCAATTCGGAGCTTACCTTTCACCTGAAGCCCTTCAGTTTTAAGCACACCGGACTGTTCCCGGAGCAGGCTGCCAATTGGGATTGGTTCGGCCGACTGATTCATCAGGCAAAACAAAAAGACCCCAATCGCGAAATCAAGGTCTTAAATCTCTTTGCATACACCGGCGGAGCTACCCTTGCAGCTGCAGCCAGCGGTGCACAGGTAACCCACGTGGATGCCTCCAAGGGCATGGTTGGCTGGGCCAAGGAAAATGCTGCCGGCTCCGGACTGGGCGATGCGCCCATCCGTTATTTTGTGGATGACTGCGTGAAACTGGTGGAACGTGAGATTCGCCGGGGAAATCATTATGACGGTATCATCATGGACCCTCCCTCCTACGGCAGAGGTCCCAAGGGAGAAACCTGGAAAATCGAAGAAAGCATCTATCCTTTTATCCGGCTGACCGCTCAGCTCTTAAAGAAAGATGCTCTCTTTTTCCTGATTAATTCTTATACCACCGGCTTACAGCCCGCCGTACTCTCCTACATGTTAAACACCTGTATTGTTCCGGAGTTCGGTGGACATGTGGAGGCGGACGAAATCGGCCTTCCCGTCACCGCAAACGGTTTGGTTCTGCCCTGCGGTGCCTCCGGAAGATGGACACCTGTGAGCTAAAGCACATGCTTTTTCAGCCACTTGATTCGGCCAAGCAGCATGGACAAAACCATGGCTCCACCCAGTGCTCCCACCCAGAACAGGGGCAGCATCAGGTAGGGATACCGGAAATCAAATATTGTTTTGTGAAATCCTTTATAAAACAGATTTAAGAAAATCGGATGGGTCAGATAAATCCCGAAGCACAGCCCGGAAAGCTTTTCCCAAAGGGCTGTGTTTTTTTTCTGCAGAAATCCTTCACACGCAAATGCCAGGCGCATAAAAATCATGGAAAGGATAACGGTATAGGGATGATTGTATGCCATATTCACCCAAAAGATTTTGGTTATCCGGCTGAAGCAGGCAATTCCGATCATGCACACCGCAATCGCCAGCATTCCCGGTACCTGCATTTTCGAAGTATTTTTCTTCCGAAGGTGGAGAAGATATCCTTCCAGATAGAAGAACAGATATATACCACCGGGCCAGAAAATCGCTATATCTGTGTTTCCCATGCAAAACCGAACAAAGGGAATCAGACTTGTTTCCGCAAAAATCAAAACCATCCCAATGCGGATTACCCGGACCGGAAGCTTTTCCAGTACCCACTTTATCAAAGGTGTAAACAGGTACAGGACGAGAATCAAATACAGATACCACATATGAGCCCAGCTTTTACCGGTCAGCACCATCCATAGGCTTCGCCAAATCATATTCACCCGAAAGCACTTCTCAGACAATACCAATTCCATCCCTGCGAAAGGCACTCCGAACAACAGCAGCGCCAGCACAATCCGGGATACATATTTCCCATACATTTCCTTCAGGGTGATTCTCTTCCCGGGATTTAAGAACAGGTAACCGCTGATCATCAGAAATACCGGTACACTCCAGGAAACCAGATCCATCAAGATCCAATAGATTGTTTCTTCCCCGTCGTTTGCAAAATAGCCTCTGGATACCACCGCCCCGGAAAGGACATGCAGGAGCACCACTGCCAGGGTTGCAGCAACCCTCAAAATATCCAGACAGCGGGTTCTGGCAGCTTTACTACTATTCTGTTTTCCACATTCCCGCATCTGCTCTGTCATTGGTTTCTATCCCACCATATATCATAGTCTATTTCTTATTCTATATGGTTTTTCGACGCTTCGCAAGCGCTTTCTAACATCGCCCATACATCCCGGGGGTCTGCGGAACCGTTAAACTCCCAAAGGATCCCTTCCTCAAACCACACCGCAAAATTTCCCCGGGGGGTAGTCGTATCCCCTGCATCCTTCACTGATTTCATGCGCTTTCCGATCAGCTCCCGTGTCATATCGGAAGCCCGAAACACCGGATGAAAGAATGCTTCATAATATTCTCCGGGCACCGAATCCTCATAGGGAATCTCATAAGCATACACATCATAGCTTGCGGTATTCTTTACATCCACAAAAGCAATCTCATCAACGGATGCCCTGGAAACCCAGATGCGGATATCATCATACCCTTTGCTCCAGCACTCATACAATTCGGTTGACTCACCGGTCACTGCATCCAGATACAACCGTGCATCCTCAAACACATACCCCGCCGGAAGATACTCCGGAAGATATGCCCCCAGCTTCTCTGCCTTGGCCTGCTCCGGAGTAAGCTCCATTACCTCTGCCTCCAGGCAGCTCTCCACGGTTTGGTTCTGTGTAATGCCGTCCGCTCCGTCCCGTTTCATTCCCTCCGGTACAGCCTCTTCATCTGTCTCCAACCGGACTGCCATATCTGCAGAGTCGTATTCCGTAATTTCCGCTCTCCCATTTTGATTCTCCATAGCGGAAAACCTTATGCCCTCCGCCATAGGTGTCGTACTTTTCATCTGACTGTTCTGCACTGCCAGGAACACCCCGCCTGCTACCAGAAAGCCTAAGCAGGCAGCCGCCACACGACCTACGGTCCGAAAACGAAATATCTTTGCAGGTTTCTTTTCCGCCTTCTTCTCACTGCGAAGTAACAGCTCCTCATCCACCCCATTCAACGCTTCAAATACACGTAACGCTTTTTCTTCCTTCTGACTCATTAGATTACCACGCCCTCCTGTTCCAGAAATTCCTTTAATCTCTGTCTGGTTCGAAACAAGGATGTCTTTACCGAATTCATATTCATCTGGTAACGGTCTGCGATTTCCCTATACTCCTCACTGTACCAGTATCTGCGTAAAAACACGTTGCAATCCTTCTCCTTCAGGGTGTGCAGAAAATCATTGATTAGCCTGGACAATTCCTTCGTCTCCACAATATCCTCCATGCTTCTGGCATCCGGAATACATTCCGCCAATTCGTCCAAGGCCACACTCATTTCACCGTTCCCTCTCTTGGATGCATTTTTACGCTTCCACATATCAATGGACAGATTTCGGGTGATTGCTCCCAGAAACAGGGACAAGTGATTGGGCCTGTTTGGGGGAATGGAATTCCACGCACGAAGATACGTGTCATTCACGCACTCATCCGAATCCTCGTTGGTGTGCAGAATATGATAAGCAATGCTGTAGCAATATTTCCCATAGCTTGCCTGGGTTTCTGAAATCGCACGCTCATCCCGTTGAAAATACAATTCGATAATCTCTGAATCCTTCAATTCGATTCCTCCGATTCATCCTGCTAATCTAATAGACGATAATAACATACATTTGTTTCACAAAAGAACAAGGACGCCGGGCAGCGTCCTCTATTTATCCGAAGCCTGTAACTGCTCTTCATGAGCTTTCTTTTTCATCCGGTACATGGAATCGTCCGCTTTTTTAAAGCACTCCTCCGGATCGATCTGATCGTCTTCGCTCATCCACATATCTCCAAGGCTGATGCTCAAAGGGAACTCTGCCTTTTCACGGATTTTCCCCCGCACCACTTCCTCAAAAATACGGCGCTTGATTTCTTCCGCCTTTATCTGGGATTCGCAGGCGCCAACCACCAGGAATTCATCCCCTCCGTAGCGAACCACGATCCAGTCATGGGGAACGGAATCTGCAATCGCATCTGCCACAATACGGATTGCCAGATCCCCCTGCAGGTGCCCATACCGGTCATTGATCAGTTTCATCCGGTTAATATCTGCCAGCATCAATACCGTATTTTTGCCTTCCTCCCGGCATTTTTTCAGATAAGGCATGGCTTTGATATCATAACCGGTACGATTGTATACACCGGTCAGGGCATCCTTCACGGACAACTCCAGCAATCGCTCATTCATCTTCTCCAGGCGAATATTTTGCCGGATCTGCTCCAGGTACTGGCTCATATTCTTTGTCCAGTTATACAAATTATAATTCTTAAATGCATCGGAATGATTCACCAGACAGGCATATCCGAATGCCTCCGATTCAATATGAAGCGGTGCGAACACATACAAAGTGGACGACTCGCTTCCCCGGAATACTTCAGGCAGAAGCTCCGCCGTATCAAATCGTTGAATCGGCATAGGCTTTTTTTCACAGAAACAGAACAAGGTTTCCATCTGTCTGCTATACCCCTCCGTAGGAAGCTTTCTTCCTTCATAAACGGATGAAAAGAAATCCTCCTGCACACAGATTGCAAAATTCTCCCCTTCAAAAGCAGAGTCCATTGTAAATATCTGCTTCAATGCCTCATAGGTCTGTTCTCTATTTTTTACTTTTCGGATGGTACTGAAGATGTCCCGGAAATGATTATTGAACACTACGTTCGCCATGATTTCCTCATAGGGATTTCCTATTCCGCCGGTCTTCTCTTTTTCCGGATGACAGCCGCAGCTCTCTCCCACCTCCATGGAGGAGGCCACATTTTCCTTTTCGGGCACCTCTTCCCCTGCCAGCTTCTTCAGCAGATGACTGGCACACCGGTATCCCAATTCATCCCACCCTCTCTTTACAGAGGTAATGGAGGGTCTGGACTGTCTTGCCGATTCCAGGCAGTCAAAGCCCGTTACCAGTACATCCTCCGGAATCCGATAGCCCCGCTGTCTTAACAGATTGCTGGTGGCCATGGCCATGGCATCATTGGCACACATAAAGGCATCCGGCAGTTCATGACCTTCCTCCAGCCATTCCTTCAATATCTTCCCAACAAGGTAAAAGGAAAAGTATCCGCAGATCACTTCCTCCGGCTCCAGACCATGCTTTGCCAGAGCATCCTTTACCGCCTGCAGACGAATATTGCTCTCGTCATTATCCGACGGACCGCTGACAAACACTACCCTCCGGCACTGATGCTCCTCCACCAGATGCTCCGTCAGCTCATACATACCGGAATAATTGTCAGTCCCGAAAAAATCCAGCCCCTCCATGGGCCACTCCAGGCTGACGCCCGGAATTCCGGCCTCCGAAATTCGTTCCCGGAGCATTTTCAGTTCCTCGTCGGAAGCAAAGGTGTTCGTCATGACAATCACACCATCAAACCGGGACAAATCCGGCAGCCGGAAGATATTTTCCTCCCCGGGATTATCCTCCAAAAACTCATGCTTTGCGGAAGCCGAATAGAACGCAAAGACATACACATCCATTGCCTGTTCCCGCATACACTGTTGAACACCATTCATGATTTTCTGAACAAATTCATCGCTCCATCCATTTGCAAATACTGCAATGCGTTTTTTCATAGTTTCCCCCAAATTTATATCTGTACCTTACTATTCTCTTAGTATAATCTATCCTGTCACAGAAAGCAATCATTCCCCGAAAATTCACATAATATTAACAAAATGGTAACTATTCAGAGCCATGCAAATTTACATTCTGTGAATGCTTGCATTCAAACAGAATCGTAAATTTATGTGGTTCTGAATAGTTACACAAAATGCCAACTATCATCGACAGCATCAAATCA
>CALYSH010000104.1 GCA_945485625.1 uncultured Lachnospiraceae bacterium
GACACTATCCACAGCTGCTTATACTGCTGGGGTGCCTGGGGCAATCCATAGAATTTTCCCTTATATTTTCTGGAGGGAACTATATAATCTCTTGCACCCTCGGGAGAGGAAGCACAGAGAATGGGCGTCTGGATCTCCAAAAAGCCCATCTCAGACATCTTCTGACGAAGGAAGCTGATGACCTGGGAACGGAAGATAATATTGTCCTTCACCTTGCTGTTTCTCAAATCCAGGTAACGGTATTTCAGACGAACATCCTCACGGATTTCCTTGGAGGTCTGAATTTCAAAGGGAAGCTGATGATACACCTTTCCCAGGGTATCGATTACGGTAGCCTCCAGCTCAATGGTTCCGGTAGGAATCTTCGGGTTGTAGGTCTCCTCATCTCTCTTTTCCACCGGTCCGGTAACGGAAAGGCACATTTCCTTGGTAATGCCCTTCAAAAGCTCCGGCTTACGGATTACCACCTGCAATACGCCATACATATCACGCAGGTCAATAAAGGACACTCCTCCATGGTCGCGGATGTTCTCTACCCATCCTGCCACCTGAAGGGTCTGTCCGATATGCTGTTCCCCAATCTGGTTCAACTTTAGATCTCTGTACATGTTCTGCCTCCTATAAATGATTGCTCCCCTTTTCGAATTTGAAAAAGAGATATTGATTCAAAAAACTCGCGCGGAGCGTTTTTATAGTATAGGGAACGAAGTTTCCTATACAACAAAAAATCCCGAAGTACAGAATTACTGTACTCCGGGACGGATCATCAAATCCGCGGTACCACCCGCATTGCTTATAAAAGCCTCTCTGCACTTAACGCGTGTCACGTGTCAGCCTAGCGCCAAAGGCGGTTCGGAAGACCTGCTCCGGAGTGTTCCCTTTATCGCTTCCTGCCGACAGCGCTTTCAGTCGGTGGCGCCGTCTTCCTGTTGCAATCCCTGATAAGAGTCTCCTTCATAGCATTTCGAATATAAATAGTATATCCACTGTAGATTATCATATGTGAAATCATTTCAAAAGTCAAGGGGCTTTCCACTTCATTTTCCGCTATTTTCTCTATTACAGAGGCATTTTACGGATCCGCTCAATTGCCTCCACAGTACTCTCATAGCTTCCGAAGGCAGTCAGGCGGAAGAAGTGCTCACCGCTGGGGCCGAAACCGGAGCCCGGTGTTCCCACCACATTGGCATTTTCAAGCAGATAATCAAAGAACTCCCAGCTGGTCATACCCTTTGGAGTCTTTAACCAGATATAAGGAGCATTGACGCCGCCGGATACCTGGAAGCCTGCATCCTTTAGGTTATTGTAGATGTAATGGGCATTGTTCATATAATATGCCACCTGCTCCTTTAACTGCTTCTTTCCTTCAGGAGAGTACACAGCCTCTCCCGCTCTCTGAATAATATATGGAGCACCATTGTATTTTGTACCGTGACGGCGTGCCCACAGGGAATGCAGACTGACATCTCCCGCCTTCAATTCCTTCGGAATTACCGTAAAGCCCAGACGTACTCCGGTAAAGCCTGCATTCTTAGAGAAGGAACGCATTTCGATGGCACATGTTCTGGCCCCCTCACACTCATAGATACTGTGAGGAATATTTTCCTCGGAGATATATGCCTCGTATGCGGCATCGTACAAAATCACCGCACCGTTTTTGTTTGCATAATCCACCCACTCCTGCAGTCTGTCCTTGCTGATTGTAGCTCCTGTAGGATTATTAGGGAAACATAAATAGATAATGTCAGGAGTCTCCTTGGGGAACTCCGGAGAGAAACCATTTGCCTCCGTACAGGGCATGTAGATGACATCACCCCAGGTTTCCGTCATGGGATTGTAATCCCCCGCACGGCCTGCCATGACATTGGAATCCACATAAACGGGATATACCGGATCACATACCGCAATACGGTTATTTAAGCTGAAAATCTCCTGGATATTGCTGCAGTCACACTTCGCACCGTCGGAAACAAATATCTCATCCGCACTGATATCGCAGCCTCTTGCCTTATAATCATTCTCTGCAATGGCATTCCGCAGAAATTCGTATCCCAGATCCGGAGCATATCCGCGGAAGGTCTCCGCCTGTCCCATCTCATCCACCGCCTTGTGCAGGGCATCCAGAATGACCGGAGCCAGTGGCTGTGTCACATCACCAATGCTCAACCGGATTACCTTCTTGTCCGGATGGGCTGCCTGATATTCTCGTTGTTTTCTTCCTACCGTGGAAAACAAATAGCTTCCCGGAAGCTTCAAATAATTCTCATTCACCTGAAACATAATATCCCTCGATTCTGTACTGTTCTGATTTTTTGCTGCCCCAGTACGAGCTTTCAATATAGATTGCTGTTTCGAGAGGGTGTACTTCCGTCGGAGATTGCATCTTTCTCGTCGGACCCGCTCCCGCTTCGCACATCACGTAGCGGTACTAAATTCGCCCGTAAATACATCGGGCTCATTAAGGACCGACGCGATGTGAGAGTACCGCCGAGAAAACGCAATCTCCTAGGAAATACCCTCTCGAAACAGCAAATCTAAATTTCTCCTTCAAATACGGTGGTAGCGGGGCCGGTCATATAAATGAGATTGTTCTCTCGGTCCCACTCAATCAAAAGCTCACCGCCTAAGAGCTTTACGGTTACTTTATTATCGGTATGTCCGTTTAACACACAGGCAACCGCCGTGGCACAGCATCCGGTGCCGCAGGCTAAGGTTTCTCCGGTGCCTCTCTCCCACACACGCATAAACACAGTGTTGCGGTCCAGAATTTCCACGAATTCCGTATTGGTTCTTCTCGGGAAGCGTATGTGATTCTCGAACCGGGGACCAATGGCCTCCAGATCCATATCCTTTACTCCCTCTGTAAAGACCACCGCATGGGGATTTCCCATGGACACACAGGTCATACGATACCATTTATCATCTACCTCAATGGGCTCATCAATGACCTGTTCGGAATCCGATACCACCGGCACCTCCTTTGCAGTCAATATGGGACTGCCCATATTGACACGCACCCTGGATACGAGCCCTCTGGGATTCTCCTCAGTGCTCTCCACCGTCAAATCCAGCACCTTGATTTTTCCTGCACTGACAATCGTAATCTGTTTTTTGTCTGTCAGCCCCTTGTCATACACAAATTTCCCCACACAGCGGATTCCGTTTCCGCACATTTCCGAGCGGCTGCCGTCTGCATTGTACATCTCCATCTCAAAATCCGCTTCCTGGGCAGGATTAATAAAAATCACGCCATCACTGCCGATTCCAAAATGCCTGTCGCTCAGTCTCCTTACCAGTTCCGGCTTCTCCTCTTTCGGAACTGTTTCCGTGAATCCGTTTACATATACATAATCATTTCCGCAACCTTGCATTTTCGTAAATTTCATATATCCAATCCCTTTCTCTGCGAACCCGTTTATCCTGCCATCATGGACAATACCATCTGAGCCGTTTCCACCACATTGGTTCCGCTGTCCATGCTGCACTTCTGCAAATATTTATGAGCCTCCGATTCCGTCATATGATTTCTGGACATCAGAATCTCCTTGGCCCTCTGTATCACGAAATCCTCCTCAGCGCTGCGCATTTTCGGCTGTTGCCTGAGTCTCCTTCTTCTTCGTTCAATACCGTCCATCATCATATTTACGGTACTGATCAAATCATTCACCTTCAGCGGCATGGACAGACAGATCATATCATTTCCATAGCATTCCTGAATCACCCTTCCGGATGCCATCAAAAGCATTTCAAATCCCGCAGGCAGGCATTCCTTTAATTGTGTATAGACCATGTCCGGAAGCTTATAACTGGAGATTACGATGCCGTCGTGCAAGCCATCCGCCTGACTGATTGCCTGTGCCCCTGTGGTACAGATACCGGTGACACGAAAGCCACTTCGTACCAGCACGTTTTTCATATTCTTCGCATCGTCAATTTTTGGCAACGCTACAATAATATTGGTCAAATGCCCACCTCCTTTGCCTTAAATTTCAGGTGTGCATTAGTACTTATTCAGATACTCTTCAATCTCCCACTGAGAAACCTGTCCTCTGTAGCGGGCATACTCTTCCTTCTTGGCAGCAATATACTTCTTCGCGATATGGGCACCCAGGACATCGCAGATGAACGCATCCTGCTCCAGCTCTCCCAAAGCAAACCATAAGCTGGAGGGTAAATGGTCAATGTTTCGTTCCGCACGCTCTTCCTCGCTCATGGCAAAAATATTATCGTCCACACTCTTGGGCGGCTCAATTTTATTCTGGATACCATCCAGGCCGGCCATCAGACATACCGCAAGGGTAAGATAAGGGTTGGATGCTGAATCGGGGCTTCGAAGCTCAATCTTCGCTCCCTCCCCATCCAGCACATTGGGAATTCGAATCAAAGGACTCCGGTTCATCTTACTCCATGCAATGTAAACCGGTGCTTCATAGCCGGGTACCAGTCTCTTGTAGGAATTAACAATGGGATTGGTAATGGCTGCCATTCCCTTGATATGCTTTAACAGTCCGCCAATGAAATAATAAGCCTCCCTGCTCAATCCGAGAGCATCATTCCTGTCACTGAAAATATTCCTTCCATCCTTGCAGAGCATCATATTTAAGTGCATTCCGGAACCGTTCACACCGGACTTCGGCTTTGGCATAAAGGTAGCATGCAGCCCATGTCTCTTGGCGATGGTACGCACTGCCAGACGGAGAGTCATAATATTGTCCGCAGTCTCCAGCGCTCCGGCCTTTCCAAAATCAATCTCATGCTGTCCCGGTGCCTTCTCGTGATGGGATGCCTCAATCTCAAGCCCCATATCCTCCAGGGTCATTACCATATCTCTTCTGGCATTCTCACCAAAGTCCAGGGGGCCGATATCAAAGAAGCCTGCCTTCTCCAGTGTATCCGTGGTAGCCATGGTCTTATCATCCGTATCAAAAAGGAAGAATTCACACTCCGGCTCCACTTCAAAGGTATAACCCATCTCCTCTGCCTTTGCCAGTGCTTTCTTTAATACGTACCTGGGATCTCCTTCAAAGGGTGTTCCGTTGGGACGATACACATCGCAAAGCATTCTGGCCACCTTTCCCTGCTGGGGTCTCCAGGGGAACACTTCAAAGGTATTATAATCCGGATACAGATACATGTCAGACTCCTCTATCCGTACAAAGCCGTCAATAGCGGACCCATCAAACATACACTTATTGTTCAGGGCCTTTTCCAGCTGGCTGGCAGTAATGGCCACATTCTTCAAAACACCGAACATGTCTGTAAACTGCAGTCGGATAAACTCTACATCTTCCTCCTGCACCAGTCTGATGATATCCTTCTTGGAATACTGATTCATAATCCATCCTCCTCTAATTCAAAAAAGGCGCTCTTACCCCTTTGCGTAAGAACACCCTTGTCCTTTTCCCATAATAACAATCCATCTTACTCTTGTCAAGAAATAAGTCATAAGGAACCTTGTTTTTGCATAAGTTAAAGTAACCATTATCACAGGGAGAATCCCGGATGAGTGCAAAAACAAAAATTGTAGTGCTGCGCATGAAGGAGCTGATACTGACGGGCGCCTTTGTCGCATTGGGTGTCCTCATCATTGTTCTTCTGTTTCTCCTGCTCATGCCGAATAAATCCGGTCCGGAGGAGCCCGTGCAGGAGAATCCGGCAGAGAGTACACCATCCTCCACCGATGTATCCGGTTCCGCTTCCGGAGTCCTTTACATACCCGGCATATATACCACAGAGCTGGTTCTGGGCGGTCAGGCAGTGGATGTGGAGGTCATCGTGGATAAGGACAGTATTTCCTCCATCCGACTGATGAATCCGGACGACGCCATTACTACCATGTACCCTCTTCTGCAACCCACTCTGGATGACATCTGTTCCCAGGTATTTGAGTATCAGTCACTGGACCAAATTACATACGGACAGGAAAACAAATATACATCCCTTGTACTGATCCAGGCCATTCAGAATTCCCTGGATAAGGCA
>CALYSH010000105.1 GCA_945485625.1 uncultured Lachnospiraceae bacterium
AAGGGCAGGCCTATGTGTTTCCCATGCGGTGTGAGTTTGATGGGGAGGAATTGCATCTGGATGAAATCTGTTTCCGGGTGAAGGGCACCTTGACAAAGACGATTCCGATCTTTGATGATACGGCGGCCTCCGTGGTGCCCTGTGTGGTTGTGGTAGTGCCCGATCTGATGAGCCTGAGACCGCTGCAGGATCGTTTGGACAGTATGGGCTACCCGCTTCTGAACGTGAAATGGGGGTATGCCTATGACCTGCCGGGTGTTTCGGAGGAAGAAGTCTATGAGATTTACAGGGCGCAGCAGGACAAAATACTGGACATGGAATTCCTTCGGTGGCCGGACGGATACAGTTATTCTGCCTCCTGCAGAAGCGAGGAGAAGGAGGATTTCCTCAATACTTTCGGAGGAATGTTCTTCCTTGGAATTATTCTAAGTTTAATTTTTGTGGCAGCCACCGTGCTGATTATTTATTACAAGCAGATCTGCGAAGGCTATGAGGACCAGTCCCGCTTTGAGATCATGCAGAAGGTGGGCATGACCGGGGAGGACATCCGCAAGAATATCAATTCCCAGATTCTGACGGTATTCTTTGCACCTCTGGTGCTGGCCGGAGTACATCTCGCCTTTGCCTATCCATTGATCTGGAAGATATTACAGCTTTTCTTCATGCGGAATCTGGGCTTTGTGATAGCGGTAACCATAGGAATCTATCTGGTGTTCGGCGTATTCTACGCCGTGGTCTATAAGCTTACCGCGGTAGCTTACTATCATATTGTCAGCGGGGAGAATGGTGACGAATGTCACTGACGGAATAAAGAAAGCTGTGACATTTGTGTTCTTTCCTTTCCGAAGAAATAGTGTTATGGTATAGTTGTATTCGGAAAGTACTCGGAGAGGAGAGAGACACATGAAAAAGAAGATTTGGAAAATCATTTTAATTGCTTCCTTTTTGCCTGCTGTATTGATTTTGATTCATTCCATCATTTCATTCTTTACGGGTGCAACCTTTATGTGGAATACCAGCTACGGATGGGATGCTTTATGGCTGGCTCTTATGATGGATGTAATTATTTTCTGCACGATCGTTCCGGTCTTGCCGGTCTGCATCCTGTATCAGCTGGGTTATCTGATTGTTTACCTGATTCGCAATAAGCCTGTGATTTTTAAGAGAATTGTAGTCGGAGTTTTGGTATTTGTGGTTGTGGTCCTGGTGGGGGGAATTCTGGTACACTTCTATTCTTATGAAATCCGACACTTCGTGGAAGGACGGCAGGCCAGGTCCATGATCAGACGGGCAGAGGAACAGGTTGAGTATGAGAAGAATGAGTTTCATTCGGGCGGAATCTTTGGAATGGAGGATGTGATTCATAACCGGGTGCTGGTGGATTATGATAAGCTGCAGGTAGGGTTTATTGTCGCCGCCGGAATAGAGGATTTTTACCGGATTGATCTCAGTGAAGATGTAAAGAAGGTTTGGGAAGGATTGGCTGAGGATTGGTATACCTTACAGGCGGTGATACCGCTTTCCGAACCGGGTGCGGAGCTTCGCACCTATGCAGGGGAAGAGGATGGAATGCACATGACAAAGTTCCTCCTTTTAAAGATGGCGGACGGAAGCGTATATTTCGCAAACGATATCTGGGATGACGAGGATGGGAGGCTTGGAATCTATACCGGTCTGTGGGGCTCGGAATATATGGTGCATTCAGAGTGAATACAAAGAAATCTTTATCCGGACGGGTGAATGAAGTTGCCTGTCAAAGTGTGATGTGGTACAATCATTTCGGTGGTTGTACCACTTTAGTTTGTGAGAAAGAAGGGGAAGGTGTTCTTATGAGCATTATGAGCTTCTTTGTATTGATTCTGTTGTTGATAGTGGTGATTGGTGTTGTAAATGAACGAGTCTTCCATGTGCAGAGTGATATTGCCCTGATACTGTTTTCCCTGATCATCTGCGGAGGATTGTATGGTGTGAGCTGTATCCCCGGTATGGAGGAGCTTTCCGGACTGCTTCGCAGGCTGGGCAATTTTGGCTTTGAGGAATATCTGATTGATACGGTTCTTTGTTTTATGCTGTTTGCGGGTGCCGGTAAGGTAAATATGCGGAAGTTCCGCGGCAATATAAAGCCCATCTGTCTGTTGGCTCTGATTTCCACCATTTTATCCTCCGGGTTCTTCGGAGTTCTGTTTTGGGTTGGGATGAAGTGCCTGGGTGTAAACATGGATATCTGGACCTGTATACTATTGGGCAGTATCGTTTCTCCTACAGACCCCATTGCCGCTACCGGTATTCTGAATAAGCTGGGGCTGTCCAAAAATGTGACGGTTGTAATTGAAAGTGAGTCCCTGTTCAATGATGGAACAGGTGTGGCATTGTTTCTCTTTGTCAAGAGCCTGGTTACCCACAGCGGCGGGAGCAACTTCTTTATGGTGATGTTTCAGGAGGTGGCAGGAGCCTTTGTGGTAGCCTTTGTGGTTTCTTTCCTGATGACAAAGCTGATGGCGCTTTCCAGAGATCCCGTGAGACATATTCTGATCAGTCTACTGACGGTATCCATGGTGTACGGTATCTGTGAGCATTTCCACTTTTCCGGTGTAATCGCTTCGGTTGTGTGCGGAATGTTTGTGGCAGCCCGGAGAGGAAAAATGGAAGGGCGCATCCGGGTAGAGGATCCACATGAACGTTATGAGGACTTTTGGGAAGTGTCGGAGGGCATTTTGAATGCGGTACTGTTTGTCATGATTGGATTGTCCCTGCTGGCGCTGGAGCTCAGTCCTTTCATTTGGGCATTGATTCCCATGACGATTCTGATGGTGGTATTGTCCCGATTCGGAGGTGTACTTTGTTCCGGTCTCTTTCTTGGGAAAAAGGTGCCCGGTAATTATAACCTGCCGGAGTTTGTGATGCTGATGACCTGGAGTGCATTGAAGGGCGGTTTGTCCCTGGCACTTGCCATGAGCACCAAAAGCATTTTGCCGCCCCAGCTGTATTCCATTGTATTAAATGTAGCATACATTACGATTTTTTATACGGTAATCGTACAGGGTCTGACCATGAAGAAGGTCTATTACAGGATAGAGGCACATAAGGCAAATCGGGCGGGAAGGTCTTAGGTGTGATTGGAGGCGTAAGGTGAAAATAGTTGTGATCGGAATCGGACATACCGGTGAATTGTTTATCAGGATGCTTTGCAAAAAGCAGAACGATTTAGTTGTGGTGGATAAAAAAGAAGAGGTTGTGGATCGGATAACGGACAGATACAGTGTGAGCGGTGTCTGCGGGAACGGTACCGCCAGGGAAACCCTGCAGAGGGCCGGAGTGGGGAGCGCAGATGTGGTGGTGGCGCTGACCGACAATGATGCCGCAAATCTGTTGTGCTGTGCGGTGGCGAAGGAGATGGGAGCAGGTCATACAGCCTGTATTGTTTCGGATTCTTCCCTTTATCGGGATAAGGAAATACTGAAGCAGCAATATCATATCGATGCAATTTACAATCCCAAGTTTGAGGCGGCAGCGGCTATCGGAAGACAGCTTGGTATGCCAACGGATATTGAGGTGGAGGGCTTCATTGACCAGAAGGCCGCATTTTTCCAGGTGGTTGTGGAAAAGGGCAGTAAGCTGGACGGCTGTGTGCTGAAGGATATTGGAGAGGTGCTGGGAGGAAAACTCCTGGTGACTACAGTCAATCGAAAGGGTCATCTTCATGTCCCCAATGGTTCCTTTGCGTTGGAAGCCGGGGACGAAATGGGTATTATGGTGGAGAATGATGCCATCCCTCTGCTGGCAGAGAGATTGGGACGGGCGAAAAAGCCTGTACATAAGATTATGATTATCGGCTGCGGTGATGTGGGGCGTTTCTTGGTGGAACGTTTTTGGAAGGAGCATAAGAAGGTAAAGATTCTGGAGCATGACGCGGCCCATTGTGTGCAGCTTCGAAAGGAGCTGCCTGCCTCTGTGGAGATATCCTGTGTTGACCGGATTGACTCGGAGGTCCTGGTGGAGGAGGGGGTCAATCACATGGATGCCTGCGTGCTTCTCACAGGCGACGACCAGACCAATCTGGTGTTGTCCATGTTTGCATGGAATTGCGGCGTGGGTACCGTGGCTGCAAAGATTGATGAAGCCTCCTATGAGGAAGTATTCCGCAGAATAAATATCAATCATACGGTGACACCGTCTGTGGTAACCGTGGAGCTTTTGATGACCTATGTACGAAATGTGGAAGTGTTCAATGAAAAGGGAAACGATATTATTGCCATGTTCTCCGTGGGAAGGGGCTTGGGAGAAGCAATCGGCTTCTGCGCATATGAGGGTTCAAAGGGCATCCGGATTCCCTTTCAGGATAAGCAGTTTCAGCTGAAGAAGGATGTGCTGGTGGTGGCCATTATCCGGGATCAGACCTTCATTGTCCCCAACGGAGCCAGTGAAATCCTTCCCGGAGATAAGGTCTTCGTGGTGGCACGGGCAAAGGACAGCCTTCGGACCCTGGATGAGATTTTTGCATAGGGAGGCTTGGGATGGAAGCAAGAATATTAGCCTATCGGAAATATATGGATGAATTGCTGCAGCACGAAGAGGAGGATTGGGAGGCAATCCGGTCTCAGCACCTGGTGCAGATTAGTTTCTTTCAGCATGAGCGACTGGTACATCTGATTGTGACGGTAACCTTTGCGTTGCTGGAAGTGATTGCAATGTGTGCCCTTTTATTTGTGGCACAGAGCGGTGGCTCCGGTGTGCTATCCCTGTTTGCTCTGGTGGTTGTGCTGCTGGTACTACTGATCCCGTATATCCGACATTATTATATTCTGGAGAATGAAACGCAGAAAATGTATCGTCAATATGATGTGCTGAACCGAAAATGCGGCTTAAAGAATGGCTTTGGGGGCTTGGCTTAATACCAGCCCCCGTCAACTGTGATGATTTGTCCGGTCATGTAATCGGGGGTGTTTACCAGCTGTAGTGCGATCTCGGCGATTTCGGAAGCCTTTCCCAGGCGGTCTGCAGGAATTTCATCGATCAGCTCCTGTATTTCTCCGGGGGAGAAGCATTGATTCATGGAAGTGTCAATGACCCCGCAGGCGATGGCATTTACCGTAATATGACTGGGTGCCAGCTCCTTTGCAAGGGCTTTTGTAAAGCCGTTGACACCTGCCTTGGAGGTAGAGTAGGCAACCTCTGCGGCAGCACCCACATTTCCCCAGACGGAGGAAATGTTCAGGATACATCCGGAATGTTTTTGGAGGAACAGTGGAATACTGAATTTGGCAGTATAAAAGCAGGAATTCAGATTCACATCCATGATGTGCTGCCAGTCTTCCCGGGACATATCCATGAGAAGCCCCATGTGAGCGATGCCTGCATTGTTTACCAGCACATCCAGAGTGGGGATGTGGGAGAACAGCTCTTCTACCTGGGCGAAATCGCCCATGTCGGTTTGAAAGGCCTGACATGGAACGTTGTACGCTTGGGACAATTCTTTTGATAAGGTAAGAAGAGCGTTGTATGAATTGGAGCAGGTGAGGTACAAATGGTACCCTTCCCGGGCAAAGCGTCTGGCTATGGCTTCGCCGATTCCACGGGAAGCTCCGGTGATTAAAGCATATTTTTCAGACATGGTATACTCCTTTCGTCTGACACGACGGAATGATTTCTTTTCACAACGTATAGAGAGCGGGGATTACTTCCCCCGTATGTATGATAGTATAGCATGAGAACAAGGATAAAACAATTGGAGGAAAATGAGATGGGACAGGAAGTCTATGATTTGGTGATTATTGGCTCCGGACCGGCCGGATTATCTGCAGCGGTTTACGGGAAACGAGCCGGTTTGAATTTGCTGGTGGTGGAAAAGAATCCCTTAAGCGGCGGTCAGGTTCTGAATACCTATGAGGTGGATAATTATCTGGGAATGCCCGGCATGAACGGTTTTGACATGGGTAT
>CALYSH010000106.1 GCA_945485625.1 uncultured Lachnospiraceae bacterium
TGAAATTGAGTATAAGTATTTGAAGGCAGTTATCGAAGGCGGGATGGAGAAACGTCCCGAAAATGTGTTGATTTATGCGACCTCCAATCGCCGTCATCTGATTCGGGAAAATTATACGGACAAGGAAGAGATCCGTGTGGATATGCATACCGGAGATACCGTTCAGGAGAAGCTGTCACTGGCATATCGTTTTGGTGTCACCATTTACTTCGGAAAACCCACACCAAAGGAATTCCAGACCATTGTTACTACACTGGCAAAGCGGGCAGGTATTGACATGCCGGAAGAAGAGCTTTTATCGGAGGCAAACAAATGGGAGCTTTCCCATGGGGGGATATCCGGACGTACTGCCAGCCAGTTTATTGACTATTTACTCGGAAAATAAGTTAGGAGAAACGGGATGAGTATAAAAACCTTTGCGGCCATTGATGTAGGAAGCTTTGAACTGACCATGAAAATCTATGAGTTCCCCGCCAAGAATGTTTTGAAGGAGATTGACCGGATTACGACACAGATTGATCTGGGCGGCGATACTTACGCTACGGGTAAAATCAGCAACGAAAAGATGGATGAGCTCTGTCGTGAATTGGAACGCTTTTCTTCCATTATGAAGGCGTATCGGGTGAATGGATACAGGGCTTATGCTACCAGCGCTATCCGGGAGGCAAAAAATGGTCTCATCGTGTTGGATCAGATTACCCAGAGAACAGGCCTGGAGGTAAAGGTACTTTCCAATTCCGAACAAAGATTCTTAAACTACAAGGCAATCGCCTCCAAGGGCAATGTACTTCAAAAGATTATTGAGGAAAAGACAGCAATCCTGGATATCGGTGGCGGAAGTATTCAGATTTCCCTGTTTGATAATGACACGCTGGTGTCCACACAGAATCTAAGATTGGGTGTGCTTCGGATTCAGGAAATTTTAAACCATCTGAATGCGGGGAGCAGTCAGATGGATGAACTGGTTGATGAGATTGTTACTGCCCAGATGTCTCCATATAAGAAACTGTATTTAAAGGATCGGGAAATAAAGAATATTATTATTGTTGATGATTATCTTTCACCGCTTACCATGAGATTGTCCGGGAAGGATCCGGCAAAAGCTACCATTTCCCTGAAAGGCTTTGATAACCTTTCTGAAATGTTTGCCACCACAAGTCAGACGGACCTGGCCAGGAAGCTGGATATGCCGGAAGAAAAGATTCCCTTGCTGCGTATCAGTGCGGTTATGGTTCGGCGAATTGCCGATATGATGGGGGCAGAGGCTATGTGGGCTCCCGGAGTAACCTTAAGTGACGGAATTGCCTACGAATATGCGGAAGAGAACAAGCTGATTCGCTGGGAGCATGATTTTGAAAAGGATATACTGGCATGCGCCGGAAATATCAGCAAGCGATACATGGGCAGCAGGAAGCGCGCCGAGACCCTGGAGAATATTGCTACGGCGGTCTTTGACAGTATGAAGAAGATTCATGGTATGGGGGCAAGAGAACGGCTGCTTTTACGGCTGGCTACCCTGATGCATGATTGCGGAAAGTACATCAGTCTTGTAAATATCGGAGAGACCTCCTATGATATTATCATGGCCACCGAGATTATCGGATTGTCCCATATGGAGCGGGCTTTGGTAGCAAATATCGTGCGGTTCAATCACAGTGATTTTGCCGGGTTTGAAATGCATGGATTCCGGGACGAACCTCTGAATAAGGTCAATTACCTGACAGTGGCAAAGCTGACTGCAATTCTCAGACTGGCCAACAGTCTGGACCGAAGTCACAGACAGAAACTAAAGGGAGTAAAGGCACAGTTGGTGGAGAATGAACTGATTCTGACTGTGGATACGCAGGAGGATGTTACTTTGGAGCGCGGATACATGGATATGAGCGTAGAATTCTTCCAAGAGGTGTTCAGCGTGGTTCCCGTTCTCCGTTCCAAAAAGAAATTCTAAGAAAGGTGGTTCAAGCATGCCTGATTATTTGAACAAAGAATATTATACAAACAGAGAGTTGAGCTGGCTTTTGTTTGATCATCGGATTCTGAACGAGGCCAGAGACAAGAGCATTCCCTTGTTTGAACGACTGAAATTTTTAAGCATTACGGCCTCCAATCTGGATGAAGTCTTTATGGTACGTGTGGCATCCCTGAAGGATATGGTAAATGCGGGCTACACCAAGAAGGATATCTCCGGAATGACTGCGGCAGAACAGCTGGATGCCCTGCATAAGAACATTCACAAGCTGGTGGATCTGCAGTATTCTACCTATAATCGTTCTCTGCTTCCGCTTCTGATGCAGAACGGGTTACAGATTCTGCGCTCCGCAGAGCAGCTGACGGAGGACGAGGGAGAGTATGTGGATCGGTACTTCATGGAGAACGTCTATCCGGTCCTGACACCCATGGCAGTGGATTCCTCCAGACCATTCCCTCTGATTCGCAATAAATCCCTGAACATCGGGGCTCTGATCCGCAACAAAAAGAAGGAGGATGAGCTGGTATTTGCTACGGTGCAGGTACCCAGCGTGTTGAACCGTATCGTAGAGCTTCCCTCTCAGGGAGAGGTGCGAAAGGTGATCCTGCTGGAGGAGGTCATTGAACGGAATCTGGATAAGCTGTTCTTAAATTATGATATTGTCTGCAAGCATCCCTTCCGGATTATGCGGAATGCAGACCTTACGCTGGAAGAGGAAGAAGCAGCTGATTTGTTGAAGGAGATTGAAAAACAGATTAAGAAGCGCCAGTGGGGTGAGGCAATCCGGCTGGAAATCGAAGCGGGCTGCGACAAGCAGCTGCTGAAGATTTTGAAGAAGGAGCTGCCCATTGAGGAGGATAACATATATGAGATTGACGGACCGTTAGACCTGACTGTTTTGATGAAGGTTTATGGTTTGGACGGTTATGAAAAACATAAGCTTCCCAAGCACGAGCCCCAGCCTGTTCCGGAGATCCCGGCAGGAAGCGATATTTTTGAATGTATCCGCAGGCAGGATATTTTATTACACCACCCTTATCAGAGCTTTACCCCGGTGGTGGATTTTATCCGCCAGGCTGCAAAAGACCCCAGTGTTCTTGCGATAAAACAGACCCTGTACCGTGTCAGCGGTAACTCACCGATTATAGCGGCATTGGCTCAGGCTGCGGAGAATGGGAAGCAGGTAACCGTTCTGGTGGAATTGAAGGCCCGGTTTGACGAGGAAAATAATATTGTCTGGGCCAAGATGCTGGAGAAAGCAGGCTGTCATGTAATCTATGGTCTTGTAGGACTGAAGACCCATAGCAAGATCACACTGGTAGTTCGCAGGGAGGAGGACGGTATCCGCAGATATGTACATCTGGGCACCGGTAACTACAATGATGCCACTGCGAAGCTTTACACGGATATTGGTTTGTTAACCTGCTCCGAAACCATTGGTGAGGATGCGACAGCAGTGTTTAACATGCTTTCCGGATACTCGGAGCCCTTGTTCTGGAATAAACTGTCCCTGGCACCTCTGTGGTTGAAGGATAAGTTCCTGTATTTGATCGAACGGGAAAAGAAACATGCATTGGCAGGAAAGAAGGCACATATTATTGCAAAGATGAATTCCTTGTGCGACAGGGATATCATCGCTGCTCTGTACGATGCCGCTGCAAACGGCGTAAAAATTGACTTGATCGTAAGAGGAATCTGCTGTCTGAAGGTAGGTATTCCCAAGGTCAGTGAAAACATTACGGTTCGTTCTATCGTGGGCAATTTCCTGGAACATAGCAGAATCTTTTATTTTGCAAATGATGAGCATTACGAGATTTACTGCGGAAGTGCAGACTGGATGCCCAGAAATCTGGAGCGTAGAGTGGAGATTCTTTTCCCGGTGGAAAAACAGGAACTGAAGGAGGAACTGCTTCATATTCTGAAGGTTCAACTGGCGGATACGCAGAAGGCTTCTGTTCTGCAGCCGGACGGAACCTATGAAAAGATAGATAAGAGGGGCAAGAAGGTGGTAGCTGCCCAGGAGGAATTCTGTAAGGAAGCAAAGAAGAAGGCAAAGGACAGTAAAACCAAGGCGGCTACGAAAGCCAGAACCTTTGTGCCCAAGATGCATCAGGAAGGATAAGGATATGGATATTGTACTGGCTTCTGCTTCTCCAAGGAGAAGCGAACTGCTAAAGCAAATCGGGCTGGAGTTTCGTGTGTGTGTCAGTAACGCGGAGGAGGTCATCCATCATACGGAGCCTTCGGAGGTGGTAAAGGAGCTTTCTGCGCAGAAGGCAGCGGCGGTCTACGAGCTGCTTCTGGGCAGGCAGGAGGTCTGTGACCTGATTATTGGTGCGGATACGGTGGTGGCCTGCGACGGCAGAATACTGGGAAAGCCGGAAACGAAAGAGGATGCGGTTGGAATGCTTCGGCTGCTTCAGGGAAGAAGCCATGAGGTGTATACCGGCGTCTGCCTGATTCATGGAAGGACAGGAGCGAGGAAGAGCTTTTTTGAAGAGACAAAGGTGGTCTTCTGCCCCATGACGGAGGAAGAGATTACGGAGTATGTAAACACGAAGGATTGTATGGACAAAGCCGGCAGTTACGGGATTCAGGGCTTCTGTGCCAGATATATTAAGGGCATTGAAGGAGATTACAACAATGTTGTGGGGCTCCCGGTCTGCAGGCTGTATCAGGAAATAAAAAGTATGTTTCAGGAGTAAGAAACCAATGAAAAAGATAGTTATTTTTGACTTGGACGGAACACTGTCGGATTCTATCGCCAGCTTAAAATACTGCGGAGACAGGGCTGTGGCGAAGTTTGGATACGGTCCCTTCACCGAGGCCCAGTATAAATACTTTGTGGGGGATGGTGCCGCTAACCTGATTAAGAGAGCCTTGACGGCAGCAGGTGACACAGGACTGACCCATTTTGAGGAGGCTTTTGCAGAATACAAAAGATTGTTCCGTGAATATTGTATGTATCAGGTTAAGCCCTACGAGGGCATACCGGAGCTGTTAACAGCGTTAAAGGAGAAGGGACTGACCCTGGCGGTATTGTCCAATAAACCCCATGCGGAGACCATTCATGTCATTGAGACGCTGTTTGGTAAGGATGTATTTGATGTGATTCAGGGACAGGAGGAGGGTCTTCCGATTAAGCCTGACCCGGCAGGAGTATTCCGCATTCTGGAAAAGACCGGTTTCAAGCAGGAGGATGTACTTTACTTAGGGGATACCGCTACGGACATGCATACCGGAAAGAGCGCCGGAGCGTTTACTGTGGGCGCACTTTGGGGCTTCCGTGAGGAAAAGGAACTGATAGAGGGCGGTGCGGATGCATTGATTGATTATCCCACCGGGCTTCTGGAATATGTAAATTGTTAGAAAGAGAGGTTGTCTGTATGAACGAATTTGATAATGCAGTGTTAGAATGTTTTTTGGAGAATCAGTTGCAGCTGTTTCCGGAGAAGGTTGCAGATACCTTGGAGGAGGCAGAGGATTTCCTGGAGGAATGCATGGCAGTGGTTGTAAACTCTTTGGATGAGGTTCTGGAGTACTTCGATGAAGAGGGAATTGATACCGAAGGTGCCGTGGGAGAGGATATTCTGGAGGCGGATGAGGTCTTCGACATCGGGGACGGAAGATATTTGATTGTGGAGGCATAAGGCGAGAGAGCAATATTCGTTTTATGAATTTTAATGGGCAGGAGGGCGGTTGGTATGAAGATGAAATGGAGAAACAGAATAATACTGCTTCTGATGCTTTCAAGTGTGCTCTTGTCTGCTTGTGCTGAAAAGGAACAGATGTCAGACGATCCTTTGACAGGACCCTCCGAGCCAAGCATAAATTCCTCAATGTATTATCAGGCAGATGAGGGAGAATTGGATGTGGATGCTTCTCTCAAGGTCCAGGAGATTACGAAGGAACAGGCGTTGCAAGCCGGAAAAACCATTCTGACCATGGTAAGCAGCGGTGGAGCC
>CALYSH010000107.1 GCA_945485625.1 uncultured Lachnospiraceae bacterium
GGGTTTGCGAGAGAAAGAAAAAATACGCGAGCAAAAAATCAAGCGACGCCGAAGGGGGCAAAATGAGCGAAAAGAATATATTATCGGATATAAAAGCACAAATGAATCATTTCTTTGTGGGAAAACCTCAGGTGGTGGAGCAGGTACTCATCTGCCTGTTGGCCGGAGGACATGTTTTAATTGAGGATGTACCGGGAGTCGGAAAGACCACGCTGGCTAAAATCCTGGCAGATACGTTGGGATTGTCCCTGGGGAGAATCCAGTTTACTCCGGATACTCTGCCCGGTGATGTGGTAGGTATTTCTACATATAATATGAAGACCAACGAATTTGAATATCATCCGGGCGTGGTGTTTCATCAGGTACTTTTGGCAGATGAAATCAACCGGACTACTCCAAAGACCCAGTCCGGTCTTCTGGAGGTTATGGCAGAAGGCAGAGTAACCGTGGACGGTGTAACCAATCCTCTTCCCAAACCATTTTTTGTAATGGCAACCCAGAATCCGGTGGATTTTCTGGGGACCTATCCTTTGCCGGAGGCACAGATGGATCGTTTCATGATGCGTATTTCCATCGGCTATCCGGATAAGGAGGCGGAGCTCCGTATGGCCAAAAACCAGCTGGAGCAGGTCACTGCAGACGCGGTGGAGCCGGTGTGCAGTGCGGAGGAGGTATGCATGCTTTGCGGGCAGGTCGGACAGGTACTGGTGAAGGATGGGGTGCTGGAATACATGGAAGATATTGTTCGTCTGACCCGTACGGAGGAGCGTTTTGTTCTGGGAGCCAGTCCCAGGGCTCTGCTTGCGCTGATGCGTGCCTCTCAGGCAAAGGCTTTTCTGGAGGGCAGGGATTATGTGATCCCGGACGATGTGAAGGCGGTAGCGGTTCCGGTGCTTCTGCACAGGCTTGTACTGACTTCGGATGCAAGACTTGCCGGAGAAGATCCGGAACGTATATTAAAGAATCTGATTTTAAAGGGTAAGGTACCCATGGCAGAAAGAGGATAAGGCAGGAGAAGGTCGTGAAACTGAAAGGATGGAGGAACCGAATCATCTGGGGAGTATGTCTGATACTCTCCCTGGTGTTTATCAGCTTTTACGGAGGGGCGGTAAGCTACGGCCTCTTTTTTGCTGTGGTTTTCCTTCCGGTTTTGTCCATGGTTTATCTGGCACTGGTATTCTTTCGATTCAAAATATATCAGGAGCTTGAGGGCAGAAATGTTATGGCCGGTGAGGCAGTACCATATTACTTTGTGCTGCAGAATGAGGACTGGTTTTCCTTTGCAGCAGTGCGTGTGCGGATGTATGAGGATTTTTCCTACGTGGAGGATGTACCCGGGCACCGGGAGTATGAATTGCTGCCGGGCGAGAACTTTCGCTATGATACTTTTCTGGTATGTAAATATCGCGGTACCTATCCGGTGGGGGTTCGGGAAGTGACGGTAAAGGATTTCCTGGGGCTGTTATCCTTCCGGTATAAGCTGAGGGATGGATTTGAAGCCATTGTGCGACCAAAACTGATTCGAATGGAGCACCTGAAAAGTCTGAAGGATGTGGAACCCCTGTTTTCTCCGGTGGGAGGAACAGCCAAGACAGAGTACGATTTGAGCGTGAGGAAGTACGAAAATGGTGATTCTCTTCGACGGATTCACTGGAAGGCCTCTGCAAAGACCGGGGAGCTGATGAGCCGTGAAATGACCGGAGAGGAAAAACAGGGCATAGCGATTCTGCTGGATACCGTTCGATATGAGAGCAGGCCGGAGGGCTACCTGGCACTGGAAAACAAAGAGCTGGAATTGTTCCTGGCGCTGGGGTACTTTCTGACCGGGCGTAAGGTCTCCTTTGATGCCTTTTTCGAGGATGGAGAAGGAAAGAGGCATGTGGAACGGATCGACTCATTTCCGGGTTTTGATCATTTGTATGAGGAAATGTGCGGTTTGGAGTTTTCGGAGGATGGGAATGCAGAACGATTCTTTTCTTCCGTTGGAGTCGGGACTCTGTCCGGCTATCAAAGTGTGTTCTTTGTGGTACATACCTGGACGGGATGGCTGGAAAAATTGACACTTCAGCTTCAGGACAGGGGTGTACAAAGTGTGGTTTATGTAGTGACGGATAAAGACGGGGAGGCTTACAGTCCATTCAGTCATCCGGGACGGCGGGTGTATGTGTATTCTACCCGGGCGAAGCTTGAGGAGGTGCTGTGATGGGTGAGAGAGGATATCGCAGCATTCTGGGGGCATTGTTTTCCGTGATGCTGTACTACGGTTCCGGCTTTATATTTTCCGGGAATGGGGGGACGGTGTTTGCCCTTTTGATTGGTGCGGCGGGTACGGCGGCTTTCTTCTGGGTGTCCGGCTTTGGAAAGAGAATGTACGAGGCTGCCTGCCTGTGCCTGGTGGGGGCTGCTTTTGGACTCAGTCTCTTCCGGGGTCTGTGGAGCGGATGGCTTATCCGGACGACGACGGAGGGAGAGGCTCTTCTGGAATATTGCGGGAAGCCGGGAATGCGGCTTTTGTTTGAAGGATTGATGATATTGGCAATTACAGCCCTGGGCTATCTGCTTGCAGGAATCCTACAGGAGTTTTGGCGTCTGCAGCAGATTCTGGCGGCAGGTCTGTTGGCTGCGGTGGTGGCCTCGGTGTTCCATAGCTTTCCTTTACCGCGTCATGTTTTTGCCTGTGTGTGCTGCTATGCGGTGATGGTAGCCTGCGAATGGTATGAGCGGGTCTGGAGGAAACAGAAGCAGTCCGGGGAGCGGGCATATATGACCTGGCTTACTCCGTTCTTTCTATTATATATACTGATGGTAATGTTTGCGCCGTATCGGGAGACCCCTTATGACTGGAACAGTGCGAAGCGGCTCTGGCAGAATGTGACGGAAGGAATCAATTATCTGGTGGGAGGACTGTTTGAGGGAGAGGGGGATTTCCTTCTTCCTGCCAGCGGCTTCTCAGAGCGGGGCGGACTGTTTGCCGGGGTGCGGAGTGACGAGCGTATCATGCTTCGGATCGAGACCGGCATGACGATTCCGGAGAAGCTTTATCTTGGAGGAAAAAGCTTTGACACCTTTAACGGAAGAGAGTGGACGAAGACGGATGAAAGCTCTGCTATGGATACCACGTTGGATGCGCTGGAGCTGCTCTATGGTGTGAATCGTTTTGACGGAGAGCATCAGAGGGACTATATTCGAATCAACAGTGTTCAGGTGTTTTTCGATAAACAGAAAAGTAAATCCCTTTTTTTGCCCGGGAAGGTATATCAGGTTCACAATTCGGATTCGCTGCCCATCTATGAGGCAGGGGGCGATATTGAGCTGGAGCGAAGGAAGGGATATGGTTTTTCTTATCAGAGTACCTTTTTCCGGTTGAACCGCGGCTCGGAAATGTTTGACCGATTGCTTCGGGAGAATACATGGGAAGAAGAACCGGAACTGTGGCAAAAGGTTCAAAAGGAGCTGCGGGTGGGACAGGATTTTTCCATAGAGGATTTACGAGAGCGACAGAGGCGGATTGCAGAGGTTTATGGTCAGGCACCGGAGCTGTCTGAACGGGCGATGAACTGGCTGACAGATGTGTGCGGCTCCCGGGGGAACGGATATGACAGGTTGAAAGCACTGGAGGAGGCACTGGCGGGGCTGACTTATACCACCAGACCCGGAGAGATGCCAAAGGAGATTTGCACTCCGTCCGACTATCTGGATTATATCCTCTTTGAGAAACCGGAAGGATATTGTGCATATTTTGCCACTGCCTTTACCCTGATGGCAAGGAGCCTGGGATATCCTGCCCGGTATGTTCAGGGATACTGTGTGTCCGGCAATTCGTCGGAGGTTCGTTCCGGAGAGGCTCATGCCTGGCCGGAGGTCTATTTTGAAGGAGCAGGCTGGATTCCCTTTGAACCCACGCCGGGATATTATGAGACCTCCTATGCGCCCTGGAAGAGTATGGAGGATATTGCAAAAGAGCGGGAGGAGGCCCTGAAGCAGCAGGGTCAAAATTATCCGGGCACCACGGAAGAACATAGGGAGGAGCAGAGAACGGATCCGGAAACCCCGGCGGAAACTACGGAAACGGAGGACGAAGCAGGGGCAGGGCCGGAACGCCTGTGGCAGGTGGCAGTTATTTTGATGATTCTTGCCACTGTCGGATTATCCCTGCTTATGATAGAACTCTTACGGGAGAAAAGGCGGAGAAGCAGGAGAGATCTTGCCCTGGAGTACAGGGAGACCGTAGGGGAGTGCTTTGCGCTTCTGGAGCAGGTACACCTGGGACATAAAGAAAATGAAACAATGCGGGAATATGGGGAAAGACTGAAACAGACAAAGATACCTGAAAAGGCGTTTGCTTTTCTGGAACGCTACGAAGCTGCAGTGTACGGAAGCAGTGTTCCTACGGTGGAAATGCTGGAGCAGGTAAAGATCGGCAGGCAGGCCTTGTATGCTGTGCTGGAAGAAGAAAAAGGAAGCCTTGCCCGATTCTATAAAATAAAACTCTATTTGTATCACAAAAATAGTTGACGCGGAAACGTTTCTGTGTTATATTACTAAGGCGTGATGAGTTTTGGCTCTTTTTTTTATGCTTAAAATTTGAACTTAGAGAATACGTGGAGGTAGACAAATGCGTACAAAAATAACATTGGCATGTACAGAATGCAAGCAGCGTAACTACAATACAACCAAGGATAAGAAGACCCATCCTGACAGAATGGAAACCAAGAAGTATTGCAGATTCTGCAAGACCCATACCATGCACAAGGAAACCAAATAATTTGGATTTGTTTTGTAACCCGACAGACAGGCGTTGTGTATTTTGGAGGTCACAGGAATGGCAGAAGCAGATAAGAAAACCCGCCCCAGCTTTTTCAAAGGCGTAAAGGCTGAGTTTAAGAAGATATCATGGCCTGACAGACAATCCGCACTGAAACAGTCTATTGCGGTAGTTATTGTTTCAATCGTTGTAGGACTGATTATTGCCATATTGGATTACCTGATCCAGTATGGTGTGAATTTCTTGACAACATTTTAGAGCGAGGGTGATTGTATGGCAGAGGCAAAGTGGTATGTAGTTCATACCTATTCAGGATATGAAAATAAGGTCAAAGCCAATATTGAGAAGACCATTGAGAACAATCCGCATCTGGCAGAGCAGATTCTGGAAGTAAGAGTTCCGCTTCAGGACGTTGTGGAGATTAAGAACGGTGCAAAGAAGACTGTTCAGAAGAAGATGTTCCCCGGATATGTTCTTCTTAATATGGAAATGAATGACGATACCTGGTACGTTGTTCGTAATACCCGTGGCGTGACCGGATTCGTTGGACCGGGAAGCAAACCGGTACCCCTTACGGAAGCAGAGATGAAGCCCTTGGGAATCAAGAGCGACAATGTCTCCATTGACTTCGCAGAGGGTGACAGCATCGCAGTTGTTGCCGGCGTATGGAAGGATACCGTTGGTATCGTTCAGAAGCTGGATTACAGTAAGCAGACCGCTACCATCAATGTGGAGCTGTTCGGCAGAGAGACTCCTGTGGAAATCAGCTTCGCGGAAGTGCGGAAATTAAGTTAAGGAAACTGTTCGGGACCCCGTTCGCCATATCAGTTTGCGTGGCTCTGAATAGTTACAAGTGAAAGATATTTTTCAGGTTTATCCTGTGAAATATATGGGCGAAAGCCCTGGCAACAAAGAGAGGAATATCCTTGTGTGATATTCCGGTGGGAGCAGAAGAAAAAGACTTCTGCGCCGATTAACCACATTATAGGAGGTGCCACAATGGCAAAGAAAGTAGAAGGCTACATTAAGTTGCAGATTCCTGCCGGCAAAGCAACACCGGCTCCCCCTGTTGGTCCTGCACTGGGTC
>CALYSH010000108.1 GCA_945485625.1 uncultured Lachnospiraceae bacterium
GAACAGGCCGGAAACAGCACCGTAGAGGTGATTGGGAGCCTGACAAAGAAGGTGGCAGAGGTAGAGAGCTTTGTGGGAACGATTCTGTCTATTTCCAGTCAGACCAATCTGCTGGCCCTGAATGCTTCCATAGAAGCGGCACGTGCCGGCGAAGCAGGAAGGGGATTCGCGGTAGTTGCAGAGGAAATCAGACAGCTGTCCGAGCAGACCAAGAATGCATCCCAACATATTACCGGAATAATTACGGAATTGAACGAAGATACCAGACGTGCCAACGAGAGCATTCATCAGTCCGTAGCTTCCGTGAAGGTGCAAAATGAACTGATTGATAAGACCAGGGCGAAATTTGAAGTGATCCGGGAGAGCATGAAGAAGCTGGCCGGAAATATTGAAACCACGGAGAAGGTGATTACTGAGATTTTAAAATCCACCGGTGTGATTTCGGAGAACATCACCAGCCTGTCCGCTTCCAGTGAGGAGGTGGCGGCTGCATCCACGGAAGGTCTTCGCTTCTCTGAGGCTACAGTAGAAGATATGGCCCAGTGTAAGGAAACCCTGGAAAAGATTTATGCGTTGTCCAGGCAGCTTCAGTAGCAGGGACCGGCAGAGGTTACAGATTCCTGCGACAATAATGTATGTATTCCTGATTTTGAGAATCATTCCATAAGCTTTCAGAAAATCCAAGCTTCTCAAGGAGATGCCTGGATTTTTTGTTGTCCGGCTTCACCAGTGCACGTATGGTATCCAAACACAATTCCTCTTTGGCATAGGTGAGGATGGCCCGGAGGGCTTCGGTGGCGTAGCCCAGATTCTGCCAGGGGGTGCCGATGACGTAACCAAGCTCCGGATCCTCATACCCTTCCCGCATGGTCAGACCGGCACGCCCGATGATGACGCCGGTGGAACGCTCTATGACAGTCCAGATACCGAAGCCGTAGAATTCATACATATTCCGGATATAATCCCTTGTGTAGGCGATTTCCTCCTCCCTGGGGTAGAGAGCTTCCGTGTAGCGGGTGATTGCCGGGTCACTGTATATGGATAGGAAGGCATCTACGTCCTCCGGGGTGGTTTCCCGTAGAAGAAGACGGGGAGTGGTCAGGATATCCCAGGGTATCCCCCTATAGCGGCGATAGACCCGCTCCAGATAGTCCGGGGTGAGGTCCGTCAGATTTTCACAGGCATATTTGGCACCGGAAAAGGATTCGGAGGAATTCTCGGGATGCAGGAAAATCAGGACCGCCTGCCCTGCCTCCAGCAATTGTCTGCATGTCCTTCCCTTGTCTGTGAGGAAAAGCGCGCCGCAGGAGGCAGGCGCCTGAAAAAGGGAGGTGTTGTCTGATATGCTCAGAGAAATGTTTTCTTTGGTCAGAAAGTGGGATAGAAACCCCAGCTTGTCCGGTTTCAAATATGCACTTGGTATTACAATTATGCTCTTTAAATAACCCATTGAAAGGTTCCCCTCTTTACGTCAAAGCGTTTTTTATGTTAGAATAGCATGTAGGATTGTGTGAGTACGAGGCAGGAACAATCCGCAGATGTCATTGTTAAGGGTTTTTGACTCTGACATTATTATAAATCAAGGAAGAAAATATGAAAAGAAGAAAGGAATTTGATTATGAGCAATCCGATTGTAACCATTACCATGGAAAGCGGGGATACCATCCGCCTGGAGCTGTATCCCGAGGTAGCACCCATTTCCGTCAATAACTTTATCAGTCTGGTAAAGAAGAATTTCTATGATGGTCTGATTTTTCACCGTGTCATTAAGGGCTTCATGATTCAGGGCGGCTGTCCTGACGGAACCGGTATGGGCGGCCCGGGCTACAGCATCAAGGGTGAGTTCGCCATGAACGGTGTGGAGAATAATCTGAAGCACACAGAGGGTGTTTTGTCCATGGCGCGTGCCATGAACCCCAACTCCGCAGGAAGCCAGTTCTTTATCATGCACAAGAACAGCCCCCATCTGGACGGACAGTATGCCGCATTCGGCAAGGTCATTGAGGGAATGGACGTAGTAAATAAAATTGCAGAGACTGCAACAGACTGGAATGACAGACCGCTTCAGAAGCAGGTGATGAAGTCTGTGACCGTAGATACCTTCGGGGTGGACTATCCAGAACCGGAAAAGCAGTAGGATGGACCACCCCGTAAGGGTTGATATTTCATATTAATGTGATTTACTCGATGATGATGTCTTCGGAAGGATATTTGACTTCGAATGCGGCGGCAGACTCGATTCTGTCGTCCTGGCTATAGTACTCGGCATCCTCCAGAAGATAATCGATGAGCTCCTCCGGGAATTCGCCCCGCTTGATAAAGCAGGCTTGATATTCCCTGTCCTTGGTGGTTACACTTCCGACCTCCACGTATTCCGTGCAAGTGGAATTCCCGTGGTTAGCAAAGTACAGATAGGGACGTAGTGCATCCAGCAGAGCAGTATTTTCTACAGTAGAGCAATTTATGGAAACAGAATAAGGACTGATGATGGCGGGCTCCTCCTGGGACAAACCAAGGTGGTACAGGAGGGCCTGCTTTCTTTCTGCCTTTTTGGTGGCAGAGATGGAAAAATAGGGCTCATAAGAGATGATCTCTGCATCACTGTAATCCCAGGTGTATTCCGGGTAATTCTTCTTTAACCAGTTTATTGTATGGGTATCCCACAGATTCAGTTCATAATAATAGCGTAGCCAGGAAGTAGCTTTTGTTACGTCTTTGTTTCCATTGTAGAATGCCCCGAAATCTCCCAGACTGATGGTGGAGGTTAAGTATTCCAGACTTCTGTGCTTTGAGAAATCCAACTCATAGGCATCCATGAACTCTGCAATCTGCCCTGCGTCTGTAATCTGAAAGGAAGCACCCTTGGTGGGATTCAGCTGGATTTCTGCCGGGTAGTTCTGTCTTCCCTGCTGCACGGGATAAAAGGCCTGCATATATTGATCGCTTTCGATGAAGGGACGTACACACTCCCAATCCTTGCTGGAGACCCGGTAGGAGCGATAATAGGTGCCATGCCTGGTTTCTACCTTCACGTGCAGGGTAAAGCGGCTTGTATTGTCATACCGATCCCACTTGTCGTATTCCGGGGAAGCCAGGGTGGACAGCAATTCATAGATTGCGTCTGTGTCGGTAAATCTGGTGGCGTGAAAGGGGTCTGCCTGCATCAGGTCGTTGGACACTAATACATTGTCCTCCATCCGGTACGGCGTAGAACTGTAATCCCGCAGGTTATTGCTATAGACAGAGATGCTCTTTATATCCTTCTTTTTGGGTACATAGCTGTCGTATCCGAACCAGTCGAAGGTGAGGGCACCGACCATGAGACAGCAGGTGAAGAGCACCAGACCCAACTGGAGTTTGTTGTTGCCCACTGCCTTGAAGGTTGCATGATAGATAATATTTAATATGCAGAAGGACAAGGCTCCTCCAAAGACCGCACCGAAGATTTCCCAGCCCATTCGATTACTGTCTGCCACGAAGTGGAAGAACAGGGAGAGGAACATGGAAGACATCACGGATACACTGATGCGGAAGATATTTTTGAAGCCCTTATTCTCCAGGCCGGTTTCCGCAATTTCGCTGGGGCGCTTCTGGTAGAGCAGGAATGCCAGACAACCGTTCAGTACCATAACCAGAATGTTGCCGGCAAGAAGCTTTCCCCATAGGACGAAGGGGATATAGTTTGCATAGTAAGCCAGCAGAAAGGGTGCGGCCATTGGTGTGAACATCAGGGCCGGTGAGAGGAGCTGCTGGGTCTCCAGGCCGTAAAAATGGTCGGTATATGCCATGAGATTTGCGATGCCGCATAAGTAAAGGGCACCCACAATCAGGCCATAAATCAGGACATTTACAAAAGCATTCATCAGATTTCCGCTGACCATCACAGGTACCAGAGCGGCATGGTACACAATCAGGTATGCCAGTGTGACCAAACCGACGGTGGTGAGGAATAATCTGGCTATAGCGCCGGAAATTCCGGTGGCGTCACAGGTAAGCAGAGCGGCTGCGTATACAAAAATCTGGCCCAACAGGAACGGAACAAACCACACGATGATGCCGTTCAGGTAGCCGGCCAGGAACTGCCTGCTTCTGGTCACCGGTGCACTGTGATACAAATCCATCATCCGCCGGGAATAAATCTGGCGGAAAGTAAAGATTCCCATAATGACGGCTCCCACCAGCGCAACGAACATTTGGAGGTTTAGGTTGGCCTGGTTTAAGTAGTTGTAGGAATACCGGACCCGGTATTCGGTGCTGTAGTTACTCATACAGAAGGAGAACGCCACAGGTCCCAGGAGAAAGCTTGCCAGAGCAGACAATGCGATGGACCAGGTTTTATGCCGCATATCCTCCTTCATGAGATGAAATAATGTGATTTTATTGGTAGAGCTTTTCGAAGTCATAGCCTTTTACCTCCATTTCACTGATAAAGATTTCCTCTAAGGTCAGAGGAAGCAGTTCCCAGAAGACCGGGTTTAATTCCAGCTGCAGCCCGGTGATGTCCTTTGCTTCTCCCCGCAGGGTCAGGGTGGTCAGCATGCCGCGCTGCTCCTGCTTCAGAATGGGGAACCTTGCCGCAATGGTATTGATTTGCTCCTGGGAGCGGAGAACGCACTGGAGCTTAAACATCCCCAGCTTCATATCATCCAGATCCTTGGAGAAGAGGATGCCGCCTGCGTGAAGTAATCCCACATGCTCACAGATATCCTCCAGCTCTCGAATGGTTTGGTAGGCTATAATGGGGGTTAAGCCATGCTCTGCAATCGCCTTGATAAAGAGGCGCTTGATGGCCTGGCGGATCACCGGGTCCAGTCCGTCAAAGGTCTCGTCGCAGAGCAGATATTTGGTGCCTGCGCTGATGCCCAGCATGACGGATAGCTGCTTGCGCATGCCTTTGGAGAAGGTGTTGATCTTGCGTTTGGAATCCAGCTTCAATATCTCCATGAGGCTTGCAAAGCGTTCGGTGTGGAACTGAGGATAGATGGTCTGATAATAGCGAACCATATCCATGGGTGTTCCGTTGGGGAAGAAATACTGGTCATCGGAGATGTAGAAGAGCTTCGCCTTGGCAGCCGGATTTTCGTATACAGGCTCTCCGTCCACCAGCACTTCACCCTCATCGGGGCGGTATACACCGCAAATGGAGCGCATGAGAGTACTTTTTCCGGCACCATTGGTACCGATCAGACCGAATACATGCCCTTCCTCTATGGTGGCACTGACCTCCTTTAAGGCGGTAAGCTTATCAAATTTCTTTGTCACATTCTTTATTTCTATCATGAAGGGTTTCCTCCTTTTTGATTTTGAATCCATTCCTGCGGGTCCGTAGGAGTGGGGGCGTCTTTGCCGGGCATCTCCGGGACGGTGGTATAAACCTTTCGCACCAGCTCCTGTACCGCTTCCACGGATAAGCTGGCGTCCCTGGCCCGGGTAAGGGCGTCCGTCAGCTCCCCGGAGAGGGCAGCAAGCTTTCCGGTCTGCCAGGTTTCTTTGCCGGATACATAGTTTCCGCGGCCTACCACCGTATAGATGTAGCCATCCTGTTCCAGCTGGGCATAGGCACGCTGGATGGTGTTGGGATTGACGGACAGGTCCATGGCCAGAGCCCGGACGGAGGGAAGCTTGGCGTTTGCCTCCAGGGCACCGCATATGATCAAATGTTCCAGTTTCTCCGTAACCTGTTCATACAGGGGTCTTTTATCACGATAATCTAGGATAATCATAAAATTTCTCCCATCTGAGTACTAGTACACCGATTTCTAAATAACTATACCAAATAACTTGCCTATTTTCCCGA
>CALYSH010000109.1 GCA_945485625.1 uncultured Lachnospiraceae bacterium
TACAAAATAGCCCTGAATGCCCATATGACCTGTCCCAACCGGGACGGCTCCCTGGGTACTCGGGGCTGTATCTTCTGTAGCAAAGGCGGTTCCGGAGATTTCGCAGAGGACTTTTCCCTGCAAAACGACATCAACATACAACTGGAGAAAGGGCTGTCCCGCTTTGGCGATAAAAAGACCGGGCAACATTTCATTGCATATTTTCAGGCCTATACCAACACCTATGCTCCCGTCTCATACCTGGAGCAGATTTATCGGGCTGCACTGGACTCGGAGCTGGTATGCGGAATTTCCATCGCCACCAGGCCCGACGCTCTGCCGCCGGAGGTATTAGGGCTCCTGCAATCACTAAAGCAATGCTATCCGGCGAAATTTATCTGGGTGGAATTAGGCCTTCAGACCATTCATGAGCAGACCGCGGAATACATCCGGCGCGGGTATTCTCTTCCGGTTTACGAGGAGGCGGTCGGGAAGCTGTCGGACATAGGAATCCCTGTAATCACTCATATGATTATCGGCCTGCCCGGCGAAACACCTGCCATGCTCTATGAAACCGTGGACTACCTGAACAGGCATCAGCCCTTCGGTGTCAAGCTTCAGCTCCTGCATGTATTAAAGGACACGGATTTGGCTACGGAATATTCTCTCGGAAGGTTTGATGTGCTTTCCATGGAAGCGTATCTGGATTTGCTGGTGGACTGTATTGAACGGCTTTCTCCGGATATTGTTCTGCACAGAGTCACCGGGGATGGACCGAAGGATATGCTGATTGCTCCCCTCTGGAGCTTAAATAAACGAAATGTATTGAATTCATTGCACCAAAAAATGAGCCGGGAACACTCCCGGCAGGGAAAACGATTTGAAGGTTAAGGAGAACATCATGATTCAGGATCCGCTCACACTCTACAAACTGATTGTACTGTATATGCTAAACCGTGTCACCTTTCCGCTCACCCATGCGCAGATCAGCGACTTCCTGCTGGAGCGGGAATACACAACCTTTCTGACATTACAGCAGGTCATCAATGAGCTTGCCGACGCCTCTTTGATTACCGCACAGACCATGAGCAACCGTACCTACCTGACCATCACTTCCGAAGGAAGAGATACCCTCAGGTACTTCGGGAACCGGATCAGCGATGCCATCAAGGAAGAAATCGATACCTATTTCCGCGAGAAGGAATACAATCTCAGAAATGAGGTCTCCATCCAGTCCAATTACTACAAATCCACCACCGGCGAATACGAAGCCAGTCTGATTGCGAAGGACAAAGATATTCCCCTGGTGACTCTGACCCTCTCCGTACCGACTCCGGAGCTGGCCGCCTCCATCTGCGACAACTGGCAGAAGAAGAACCAGGAGATTTACCAATATCTTATTCAGGAGTTGTTTTAGCTTCCTCCCGGATGCGTTTCATATGCTCCCTGATTTTCACCTCATACCCGTTTCCGGAAGGACGATAGAATTCTCTCCCGGTCAATTCATAAGGCAGATACTGCTGTTCCACATAGTGATTCGGATAATCATGTGCATACTTATAGCCTGTACCGTGTCCCAACTTTGCCGCTCCCTTGTAATGGGCATCCTGCAGATGGGTTGGGATGGGCAGGTTACCCGTCTTTTGTACTTCCTGCATTGCCTCAAAAATCGCATTACAGCCCGCATTGCTCTTGGGCGCACAGGCCACATACGAGGCTGCCTGGGACAAAATGATCTGTGCTTCCGGCATACCCACACGTTCTACTGCCATGGAAGCATTGGTAGCCACCACAAGGGCCTGCGGGTCCGCATTCCCCACATCCTCAGCCGCGCATATCATGATCCTCCTGGCAATAAAGGTCACACTCTCCCCGGCATACAGCATCCTGGCCAGATAGTATACCGCCGCATCCGGATCTGACCCTCTCATACTCTTAATAAACGCGGAGATGGTGTCATAATGATTGTCCCCGTTTTTATCATAACGCACTGCCCGCTTCTGAATACATTCCTGTGCCACCTCCAGTGTAATATGGATTCGCCCGTCCGCTTCCCGGTTGGTGGTCATAACCCCCAGTTCAATGGCATTCAGCGCATGTCTGGCATCTCCTCCGGCAATATCTGCCAGAAATTCCAACGCATCCTCATCAATATACGCGTCATAGGAGCCCATGCCTCGTTCTTTAGCATAAACCGCCTTCTTTAACAGTTCCTTGATGGCATCCTTTGGAATCGGCTCCAGTTCGAAAATGATGGACCGGGAAATCAACGCGCCGTTTACCTCGAAATAAGGATTCTCCGTGGTGGCACCAATCAGAATAATCGTACCATCCTCCACAAAGGGCAACAGATAGTCCTGCTGGCTCTTGTTAAACCGGTGAATCTCATCGATGAACAAAATGGTGCGCTTTCCGTACATCCCCTGAAGGTTCTTAGCCTTCTCCACTACCTCCTCCATATCCTTTTTCCCGGCTACCGTGGCATTTATCTGGGTGAACTCCGCACTGGTGGTTCCTGCAATCACCTTAGCCAAAGTGGTCTTACCGGTTCCGGGCGGTCCATAAAAAATAATGGAACTGATTTTATCCGCCTTTATGGCCCGGTACAGCAGCTTGTCCTTGCCGATAATATGCTCCTGACCCACCACTTCATCCAGGGTTCTCGGACGCATTCGTGCCGCCAGAGGTGATTCCTTCTCCTGATTTGTTGTCCGCATATACTCAAATAAATCCATTCTTACGCATCCTTTCCGGTCCGTTCTTCCCAAACCGGGAAGAAAACAGCCGGCAAACCCTGTTTGTCTGCCGGCCTAAATGCCACACAATTATTTCTTCACTACAGAATAAATAGCATCAGCCAATGCCTTGGCCAGCTGCTTCTGATAATCCTCATCCGTCAGATTTTTTAAATCCTCTGCGTTCGTCATAAAGCCCATCTCAAACAGCACTGCCGCATAATAGGATTCCCGAAGCACCTTGTAATCTGCGGTTCTGGTTCCCCGAATCTTGGTATCCAGTCCGGCGTTCTTTAAGCAGGCAATTAATTTCTCCGAGATTTTTCCGCTCTCCGCGGAGTTCTCATGAGAATAACATTCCAAACCCTTTGCCGTATCCTTCGTAAAGGAATTACAATGAAAGCTCACAAACAGATCCGCCTGCTTTTCATTGCCAACTACCGGACGATCGTCCAGTGACACCTTCTTGTCGGTCTCTCTTGTCATATAGACCTGAATGTTATCCATTTGTTCCAGATAATCACGAACATACAATGCAACTGCCAGATCAATGTCTTTTTCTTTATACATGACACCATCTATGGTTACATCACAGCCACCGTCCACACCACCGTGTCCCGGATCCAGTACCACCACTGCATAGGAACGTTCCGGAATGGGGGGAATCACAATCTTCTCCGGCTCACTGCTTTCCTCACTGCTTTCCTCACTTTTTTCCTCACTGCCTTCCGCAACCGTCTGTCCTTCTTCCACGGATTTACCGTCCTCCGGCTCCGGGGATGTGCTTTCTAAGCTTTCCTCCGTAAGCGATATATCCTTCGAAGGTTTTGTATTCTGATCCGGCCGCTCCTGTTCTGCCGGCTGGGATGACTGCAGTGCATCCCCCTCCAGGCTCACCGGTTTCGAGCCGCTACTCCATAACTGCCGAATAATAAAATAACCACCAAGTACAACAATAATGGCCACAGCAATGACCAACACCCATATAAACATTTTCCTTATAACGGAGGCCTTGGGATGATTATTTCGATACCAGTCTTTTCTGTTACTCATATTATGTGTTCTTCCTTATCTACCCTGTAAAAGAATTTCCTTATTGATTATAACAGAATATTCCCCGGTTGTGTACAAAAAAATAACTTTTTTGGTGCTACTTCTTCAATCGTTCCTCAATGGCCTTCATAATCCTTCCATACAGCACAATAAACTCTCCATGGTGTTCCCGTACATATGCTACATTATGATCATTCTTCAGAGCATATTCCAGTTCTTTTGCCTTCTTTGAGGCTTCCGTGGCCCCAATGCTCGCAAAATTAGCTTTAACGGAATGAATCTTAATTCGGTAATTCTCAAAATCCGATGCTGCAAAGTATTCTTCTAACTCTTTATCAGACGAAGACTCCAGGACCGTCTCTAAGATTTCCCGATAGAAATCCTCCTGGTCCATGCAGTATTTTTTCCCCTTTTCCCAGTCAATCAGTCCTGCTTCTGCTTCGCCGTCCTCTACCGGTGCTTTTTCCATAAGAAGACCGGCCGGAAGCCTTTTCCGTATTAACTCCTCCAGTTTATCCGCAATAATCGGTTTGGAAAGATAATCCTGAAAGCCCTCTTTCAGAAACATCTCCCTTGCACCGGACAATGCATTTGCAGTAAGAATAATCACCTCAGCATCTTTGCTTAAGTTATTTTCCAGTTCCCGGAACTGCTTATAGGTTTCTATCCCATCCATTTCCGGCATTAGATGATCCATAAAAATAAGATGATATTCCTTTTTCTTTGCTTTCTCCAGACACTCTCTTCCGCTCATGGCCGTATCAATCTGCATGCCATGGTCCTTCAATAATCCGCAGAATACTTTCAGATTCATCTCGTTGTCATCCACCACGAGAATTCTGGCTTCCGGTGCATAGAACACACTTCTCTCCGTCCCTTCGCCCGGTATTCCTTTCTGTTCTTCATAATACTTCTGCAGATCCTCTCCAATCACTTCTTCGTCTCTGGCCTTCTGCATCAGAGAAAAATAGAAGTCCGACCCCTCTCCATAGGTACTCTTTACCTCCAGAAGGCTGCCCATAAGTTTTAACAAACGCATGGTAATGGATAGTCCAAGGCCGGTACCTTCGATGTTACGGTTTCTGCTCTCCTCCACTCGCTGGAAGGATTCAAACATTTTTTCCCTGTCTTCCTCTTTGATTCCGATTCCGGTATCCTTTACAGAGACATACAGTCGAACCGCATCCCCCTTATTCTTCTCTCCCTTAACGGTAAGGGTTACGGTCCCCTCCGGGGTATATTTGATTGCATTGGTAAGAAGATTTACAAGAATCTGCCGGATTCGGACCTCATCTCCACAAAGGTGTACCGGCGTATCCGGTGCAATGTCAAGCTTAATCTGAAGCTTCTTCTCCATTGCTCTTGAGCGTACCATCTCCAGGGACTCTTTAAGAAGGATTCCCAAATCATAGTCCACAGGGACAATCTCCATCTTTCCACTTTCAATTTTGGAAAAATCCAGGATCGCATTGATCAGGGAAAGCAACATGCTTCCCGAACGCTTGATATCGGTTGCATACTCCAGAATCTGAGGCTCCCTGCTTTCTCTGATAATCATCTCATCCATGCCCAATACAGCGTTGATTGGTGTACGTATTTCATGGCTCATATTTGCCAGAAAATCTGATTTTGCCCTGTTTGCCTGCTGGGCGATTTCCCGGGCCCGCTCTGCCTCTTCCCTTGCCTCTTCCGCAATCTTTTTTGTCTCCCGCAGTTCCTCAATGGTAACAATCAGCCTCTGATAATCCGGGGTTTCCATGGTAAAAAGCATCATCATCAGTCCCAAAGCACTGGTAAACAGTGCCAGAAGCGTATCTGGAAAAATAAACATCTGAAGAATCAAACCGCTCAATTGGAACACCACAAAGAGAGCAATGGAGATTCTCTGCCATCTCCGGAATTTACGAAAATGGGAAAACAGAATAATGGTGGAACAGATGACAAAGTAACATGGAGCAAAGTAGAT
>CALYSH010000110.1 GCA_945485625.1 uncultured Lachnospiraceae bacterium
GAAGAAGAAATAGAGGAACTGACCCTGGAAATCGCGAATACCAGAAGTGTTACACCTCAGATTAAGGAGGATGTAATCAATGAGTTCTATGAGGTATGTCTGGCCCAGCAGTATATTGCGGAGGGTGGTATTGCCTATGCAAAGGAACTGTTGGAGAAAGCCTTGGGCGGAGAGAAGGCAATGGCTGTTATCGGAAAGCTCACGTCCTCTCTTCAGGTGAAGCCTTTTGAATTTATTCGAAAGACGGATGCTTCCCAGCTGATAAACTTTATTCAGGATGAGCATCCGCAGACCATTGCGCTGATTTTGTCCTATCTGTCTCCCAGTCAGGCAGCACTGATTATATCGGCGTTACCTCCGGACAGACAGGCGGATGTGGCGAAGCGTATTGCCGTGATGGACAGAACCAGCCCGGATGTAGTCAAGGAAGTAGAACGGATTCTGGAATCCAAGCTTGCAAGCCTGGTAAATCAGGATTACACCATTATCGGTGGCGTAGATGCTGTGGTAGAGATTTTGAACACGGTGGACCGCGGTACCGAGAAACATATCATGGAGACTCTGGAAATCGAAGAGCCGGAATTGGCGGACGAAATCCGGAAGAAGATGTTTGTATTCGAAGATGTGCTGCTGCTTGACGACAGAGCAATCCAGCGTGTGCTTCGTGATGTAGATAATAACGATTTGGCAATTGCATTGAAGGGCTCCAATGAACAGGTACAGAATGCAATCTTCAATAACCTGTCCAAACGTCTGGCTGTCATGATCAAAGAGGACATGGAATTCATGGGTCCTGTACGTATGAAGGATGTGGAAGAGGCACAGCAGAAGATTGTTAACATTATCCGTAAGCTGGAGGACACCGGTGAAATCGTAATTTCCAGAGGCGGAGGTGACGAGATTATTGTCTAGTAATCTTCTGAAACGACAGAATACCAATCTGCAGGAGACGCAGACCAGAGTGATTGACACCAACCAGCTGATTGCTGCACGAATCGAAGCACTGAGTGTAAAGATGTGTGAACCCGAAAATGAGGGCTTCCGTGAGGGAATCCGTGCGCAGGAAGTGGATGTGGAGGCTCTGCTTGCCGACACAGAGGATTCCTCTGATAATGTGCTGAAGGCCTCTGCCATGGAGGAACTGACAGCCTCTGCCAATGAAGCCGCGCAGGCCATACTGGATGAGGCCTCCAGAGAGGCGGAGGAGATGCGGAACACGGCTGTCCTTCAGGCGCAGGAGGAAGCAGACCGTATTCGTGAACAGGCCAGAGAACAGGGCTACCGGGATGGAGCGGATCAGGCGAAGCGGGAGTATGAAGCGAAGCTTGGGGAATTGGAAAATCAAAGAATTCAGATGGAGCAGGAATATCAGGAGCTTTTGGATAATCTGGAGCCTCAGATGGTGGAACATTTATCTGCCATATATGAGCATTTATTCCATGTGGAGCTGGGTGATTACAAGAAGATTCTGCTTTATCTTATTTCCGATACCATGCACAAGGCGGAGAATGGCCGTAATTTCATCATCCGTGTATCCGGAGCAGATTACGAAGCAGTGTCGGCACAAAAGGAGCAGCTGATGAAGGACGCGGTTTACTCCAACAGCACGGTGGAAATCATTGAGGATGTGCTGTTAAAAGAAAATGAATGCATGATTGAAACGGAAGGCGGAATTTATGACTGTGGGTTGGATACCCGGTTAAGCCTGCTTCGGAAGCGTCTGCGACTGCTATCCTTTCAAAAATAGGTGATATGCTTGAGAACCATAGAGATCAATTATGAAAAATATCATAGCGTGGAAAAAATGACCTTCTTTCGCAGAATCGGTAAGGTTGTAAATGTTGTGGGACTGACCATTGAATCTGCGGGACCGGACGTGAAGCTGGGCGATATCTGCAGTATTCTGCCCAAGGTGGATCATCCGGTGCCCATACCGGCGGAAGTCGTGGGCTTTCGGGACGGACGGGTGCTTCTGATGCCCTATGATGTGGTGGACGGCATCGGGGCAGGCTCCATAGTGGAAAACCAGGGGCATCCCCTTCGGGTGGAGGTAAGTGAAAAGCTTCTGGGAAAAACCCTGAACGGGCTGGGAATACCCGTGGATCAGACTGAAATTGATGGGCAGATGTATCCGGTTGAGGCGGCACCTCCCGACCCTATGAGCAGGGAGATTATTGATGAGGTACTGCCCTTGGGTGTGAAGGCGGTGGATGGCCTGATTACGGTAGGAAAAGGACAGAGAATCGGTGTTTTTGCCGGATCCGGTGTAGGAAAGTCCACATTGATGGGAATGTTTGCCAGAAATACAAAGGCTGATATCAATGTGATTGCTCTGATTGGAGAGCGTGGACGAGAGGTCCGCGAGTTTATAGAGCGGGACCTGGGAGAAGAGGGAATGCGTCGTTCCGTTTTGGTAGTAGCAACCTCTGACCGACCGGCACTGGAGCGAAATAAGGCTGCAAAAACGGCCACAGCCATTGCAGAGTATTTCAGGGATCAGGGCAGGGATGTCCTGCTTATGATGGATTCCCTGACCCGTTTCTCCATGGCCCAGAGGGAAATCGGACTTGCCGGTGGGGAGCCGCCGGTTACCAGAGGATATCCCCCCAGTGTGTATTCGGAGATGCCGAAGCTTTTGGAGCGTGCGGGCAGAAGCGATAAGGGCTCCATCACCGGACTGTATACCGTGCTGGTAGATGGTGACGATTTCAACGAACCCATTTCCGATACGGCCAGAAGTATTCTGGATGGACATATTGTGCTGAGCCGTAAGCTGGCTCATCGAAATCATTATCCTGCAGTGGATGTTCTTCAGAGTATTTCCCGATGTATGAGCCAGATTTCCAAAAAGGAACATAAGGCAGCGGCAGGGAAGCTTAGAAATGTACTTGCTACCTACAATGAGGCAGAGGATTTGATTAATATCGGCGCATACAAGAGTGGAAGCAATCCGTCCATCGATTATGCGATTTCCAAAATCCATGCGGTGAATGACTTCCTGACCCAGGATGTGGAAGAAAAGGTATCCTTTGAAGAAACCATTGAAATGCTGGAAGCACTTTTTTAGGAGTAGATTTAAGCTATGGCCAAGTTTCAGTACTCATTACAGAGTATTCTGGAGATAAAAACAAAGCTGGAGACCCGTGCAAAACAGGAGTTTGCCAAGGCCCAGGGACTGCTTGCGGAGGAAGAACAAAAGCTGAAGGAGCTGGAAAAACGCAGGCAGATGTATGAGGAGAAAACCAGATCCCTGTTACAGGGTGTATTGAATGTAAGGGAGATTGAGGAGAATAAAACCGCTATTCTGGTAGTGGAAGGGTATATTGCGGAACAGACTGTCCGTGTGGAACATGCAAGGGAACAGGTGGAGCGTGCCAGGGAGGAAATGACAAGGGCAATGCGGGAGCGCAAGACCCATGAAACCCTGAGAGATCAGGAATTTGAGGAGTTTTTACAGGAAGAGAATAAATCAGAAGGAAAAGCCGTGGATGAGCTGGTAAGCTATACCTACGGACAAAAAGGCAGGTGAGCAACGTGGCAAAGGAAAAGGAAGCTTCAACCGGGAATGTGGAGGAAGAAAAGCGTAAAATCATAGAGGAAAAAAAGAACCTGAAGCGGGAGCAGAGGGAACAGAAGCGTCAGGCCAGGAAGAGAGCGAAGGAGCTTGCAAAAAAAGAGGATGAGCTTTCCGAGGATGAGGAAAGCAACGGTCTGGTAACCTTTGGAGCTACGTTGTTGATTGTCGTCCTCTGGCTGGCAGTGATTTGTGTGATAATTAAGCTGGATGTAGGTGGGTTTGGAAGTACGGTACTTACCCCGCTGTTAAAGGATGTCCCGGTTATCAACCGGATATTACCGGGATTTTCCATGACGGAGACCAACCGCCCGGAGGACTACGGCGGATATACCAATTTAAAGGATGCGGTTGCCCAAATCAAAGCACTGGAGCTGGAGCTGGAAAGACTTCAGTTAAGCAATTCTGCCAAGGATGAGGAATTGAATTCCCTGAAGGCGGAGGTTGTAAGACTTCGTGAATTCGAAGAGAAGCAGATGGATTTCCAACGTATCCGCACCGAGTTTTTTGAGGATGTAGTCTACGCGGATAAGGGACCGGGAGCGGAGGAATACCGGAAGTATTATGAGGCCATGGACCCAAATACGGCGGAATATATTTACAAGCAGGTAATTACTCAGCTGCAGGAGACGAAGGAGATTCAGGAGTATGCTTCCACCTATTCCCAGATGAAACCGAAGCAGGCAGCGGGTATTTTTGAAAAGATGACAGGTGATAGTGATTTGCGTCTGGTGGCTCGAATTCTGAACGCCATGAATGCAGAGAGCAGGGGAGCCATTCTGGGGGTCATGGATCCGGAAATCGCCGCCAGACTCACAAAAATTATGGACCCTGAGTCTTAAGAAAGGAAGGCTTGAGACCGATAAAATATCTGAGGGTAACTCAAATATTTCAGAAAGGAGGAGAGCCATGACAAAGACATCAGTACAGGAAGTAAGCGCAGGAGCACAGTTCTTTCAGAACATGAAGGGAAACGGGGCACAGAAGATATCCAACAGCGGGGATGTGTTTCAGGATGTTTTGAATCGGGAAGCGGGACAGAATGCAGAAAAGCCTGAAAGGGATGAGCGGGTTGCCCAGCCCACAAAGGCGGACAAATCCAGAGAGCTTCCGAACAAGCAGAATTTCCGGGCCGACCGTGTGAAATCCAAAGCTGTGGAAGCAGATGGGCAACAGGTGCCGGAAACAGAAGATGCAGACGCGGAGGAATTGGTGGCTGTAGCGGTAAATCAGATTTTCCAAATGATTACAGAGGTCTTTCATGTGGATGCGAAGGAATTGCAGGACATGATGGACGAACTGGGATTGGAACTGCCGGATTTACTGAATGCGGAGAAACTTGGCGCATTGCTGTTGCAGACAGCCGGGAAAACGGACTCCTTTGCGCTGGTAACCAATGAGGAATTATATTCCGGATTCCGTCAGGTGATGGACCTTCGGGAAAATCTGGAAGCCGGGCTTCCTGAAAACATTGCAGTGGATGCGGACGAATTGCCGGAAGCTTCGAGTCCGATGGATTTCCCCATGGAAGCGAAGGAAACAGCGGATGACACGGATAACAACCTGCAGAATGGTTTGACACAAAAGGATATGCCGCAGACCGTGAAGGAAGACAAACAGGCGGAAGAACCGCAGCAGAACCATTCAACAGCAGCTGCAGATCATACCGTTTCCGTAGTAGTGGAAAATACTGAAAATTCAGAAGCCGCTTCCCGGTCTTCGCAGACTTCGGAAGTGACGATGGGATATGACACGGATACTCAGAATATCATGCGACAGATTCTGGATTACATGAAAATATCCCTCAAACCGGAAGAAAATCATCTGGTGATGCAGTTACATCCCGCAAGCCTGGGAAGTCTCCAGGTTCAGCTGGCAAGTAAGGGTGGAATGGTGACTGCACAGTTTATTGCAGAAAACGAATTGGTGAAGGCGGCTATTGAAAGCCAGATGACAGCTCTGAAGGAACAGTTTGAACAACAGGGCGTCCGGGTGGAAGCCATTGAAGTCAGTGTGCAGACTCATTTGTCCGATCGAAATATGGGTCAGGACAGAGAGCAGGCAGGACAGTCCCAGGAACGTCGGGAAAAAACCAGAAGGATTCGGACAGACGCAGTGATTTCCGGGGACGGCACA
>CALYSH010000111.1 GCA_945485625.1 uncultured Lachnospiraceae bacterium
TTCGGGGGAGGATGCCAGGGGTGCCTGAGCCTGCCATGCACTGGCAGAGGGGCCGCCCCAATTACAACAGATGATTCCCACCGGTACATTTAATTCCCCGGAGAGCTTGTCAGCGAAATAATAGGCCACCGCACTTCCCTCGTCAAAATCAGCATCGGAGGGAAGAGACCAGTGTGTATGGGACTGTATCTCTTCATAGGAATCATCAAAGAAGGCAATTCTGGGAACCTGAAACATTCGTATTCCGGATGAAAAAGGCTTCAGGGAAGCATAGTCGGCATCCTGCTTTACCATAAATTCCATATTGGACTGGCCCCCTGCCAGAAAGACTTCTCCCACCATTACATCGGAAATCTCCTGTACCGGCATTTGATTTACAAAGAATTGCAACACAAAAGGACCTCCTGCAGAAACCGGAGGGAGGGTAAGGAAAAAGGTTTCCTTTTCGGAGATTGTATATTCAGGGGATGCAGATAAGAGATGCCCGGATTCATCCAGAAGCTTAAGGGAGACAATGGTTGAAGCAGGCCCACGCCCCCAGATATGGATGGGTTTGTTTTGCTGTAATACACAGTGATTACAAAAGATGGGGGCAAGATGGGCCTGAATAGGATTCATAAGGATTCTCCTTTATCGGATGGCAGCTACAATCTCTTTTGCTACCTGAGGTTTGTTCATGGTGTAGAGGTGGATGCCTTCCACATGATTTTCAAGCAGATCACGAATCTGGCGGATGGCATAATCAATGCCGGCCTTGTACATATCTTCGGGATCATCGCCGTATTTTGCAATCAGGTCCGACAGAGCCTTGGGAATACTGCATCCGGAGAGGGATACAGAGGTTCCTAACTGTTTTGCGGCAGTGATTGGCATGATACCGGCATGCACCGGGAGCGTAATGTGCTTCCGATTACACTTGCTTAAGAAATCATAGAAGTAATCGTTGTCAAAGAACATCTGGGAAATCAGCATCTTTGCGCCGGCCTCTTCCTTTTCCTTCAGATGCTTTAAGTCGGATTCCATACTGAAGCACTCATAATGCTTTTCGGGATAGCAGGCAGCTACCAGATTGAAATCATTGGTCTCGTGAAGAAAGCGAATCAAATCACTGGCATGGGCGAATTCTCTGGAGTTATATACCTCGTCGGACATATCCTTGGGACGGTCCCCCCGAAGGGCCAGTATGTAGCGTACATTTGCTTCCTTCAATTCCCTGCATACATTTAAAATATCAGTCTTCTTAGAGCCGACACAGGTCATATGTGCCACTGCATCAATGTGCAGCTGATTCTGGATATAGGAAGCTATTTCAGTGGTCTTTTTGGACTGGCTTCCGCCTGCACCGTAGGTAACGGAAATGAATTCCGGGTTTAATGCAGCCAGCTCGTCCAGTATCTGAAATGCTTTATCGAATTCTCCATCCTTCTTCGGAGGAAATACCTCAAAGGATAAATCATATTTTTTCTTGGTATCGGAAGTAATCATAGAAAGCTCCTTTACATTGTACATGAATTTGTTCGGTAGAATCATACCACAAATCCGGGGATTAGGGAAGATTTATTTCAGTTTCTTCTCGTAATTCAACTTGATTTTTTTGAATTATTTGTTTACTATAGTAGTTAAATTATCCATATACGGAGGAAAAGAGCTTTGGGAAAAAATTTGCATCGCTCCCTGTGTTTGACAGGGGGCGAATTCTGATTTAAGAGGGTTGAAAATGAGTAATGTATTGAAACGGATACTTCGAAATCCGATATTGGATATTATGTTTGCGTTGATATTATTGGGAACTCTCTATTTTCCGTTTTTGTTTGTATTGGTTTACGCCATATTTAGCAATAATCTTTATCATGTAGATTCCAAACTGATTCTATTCTTGTTTGCCCCTTCGGACTTTGCATTTTTTATGGGCGGACTTCTGGGAATCATAATCGGATGCGTTGGAATGAAAAATATAAGTGTGTCATGAGGGTGTAAAGGAGGATGGGTATTTATTCATTCTGCATCAGAAAGAGAAGTGATGGGTTTGTCTTGCTTTTTTGGCCCTTTTATCGTAACATATCCTCATAAGATTATGAATGAACCTGAGGAGGATATAGAGCGTGGAACAGCAGTTTCAGGGAACGAAGGAATATGTAGCCAGCGAGGAGCTGATGGCCAGTGTTAATGTGGCTATGGCTTTAAAGAAGCCATTGTTAATAAAAGGAGAGCCCGGTACCGGTAAGACCATGCTGGCGGAGGCAGTGGCTGCCGCATTGGGGAAAAAACTGATTATCTGGAATATTAAGTCAACCACCAAGGCCCAGGAGGGACTGTATGTGTACGATACCATACAGCGTCTCTATGACGGTCAGTTCGGGGAAGCCGGCGTGGATGATATTTCCAGATATATCAAGCTGGGAAAGCTGGGTGAGGCTTTTGACAGTGACGAACAGGTGGTTCTGTTGATTGATGAGATTGATAAGGCAGATCTGGAGTTTCCCAATGACCTGCTCTGGGAGCTGGACCAGATGGAGTTTTACATCAATGAGACCAAGAGAACCGTAAAGGCAAAGCACCGCCCCATTGTGATAATAACCTCCAATGCAGAGAAGGAGCTGCCGGATGCATTCCTTCGTCGTTGTATTTTCCACTATATTGATTTCCCGGAGCGGGAGCTCATGGAGGAGATTGTAAAGGTACATTTCCCCAATGTGGAGGAGAATCTGTTAAATGCGGCAATGGATGTGTTCTATCATATCCGTTCCCTTCGTGATATCCGCAAGAAGCCCAGCACCTCCGAGCTGATTGATTGGGTGAACGCATTGCAGTTAGGGGGGATTCCCACCGCAATGATTAAAGAAAAGCTTCCTTTTATCGGTGTTGTAGTGAAGAAGGATGAGGATCTGGAACTGGTCCGTAAAGAGAAGAATATTTAAAAGGGGCCCATATGTTTACCAAATTTTTTGAAACGTTGAGATCCAAGGGCCTTCGTGTTACTCTGGGTGAGTTCCTGACCCTGCAGGAGGCTTTGGATAAGGATTTGTGCGGCAGTTCGCTGACACAATTTTATTATGTTGCCCGTATGATTCTTGTAAAAAGTGAAACGGACTATGACAAATTTGATATGGCCTTTGAGGAATGCTTTCAGCCTGCCCAAAAGGAAACGGAAGTGGGTCAGGAGATGCTTCGCTGGCTGGATAAATCCGACATGCTTGAGCTGGCCCACGAGGAAGCGAGAGCACACCTGAATCAGATGGAGGATATTCAGGTGGACAAGGAGGATGTAGAGGAAACCTTTAAGCAGAGGTTAAAGGACCAGAATGAGGAACACAACGGCGGAAGCTTCTGGATCGGTACCATGGGGAAAACCTCCTTCGGTAATATGGGAGGCAATGTAGGTGGAGTCCGCGTGGGCGGGCAGACCGGTTATCAGTCGGCCTTTTCCGTGGTTGGCGCCAGAAAATACCGTGATTTCCGGGATGACAGGGTTCTGGATAATCGCCAGTTCCAGCTTGCATTTCGGAAGCTTCGTCAGTTTTCTTCCCGATTGGATATCCCGGAGACGGAGCTGGATATTGAGGGTACGGTAGACAAAACCTGCAACAATGGCGGTTGCCTCCAGATTGTGATGAAGAAGCCTCGAAAGAATGCGGTGAAGCTTCTTTTGCTGATGGATTCCGGCGGGACCATGATTCCCTATAGCTCGCTGTTAAATGATCTGTTCCAGGCGGTTCATAAATCCAACCATTACAAGGATGTAAAGACCTATTATTTTCACAACTGTATATACAGTAAGCTTTACAAGACGCCGGAATGTGAGAACGGGGACTGGATTGATACGGAGTGGCTGTTCCGCAATGTGGACAGTGATTACAAGGTTCTGATTGTGGGGGATGCTGCCATGGCTCCCGAGGAACTGTATTCCACCACCGGTAATTACAGGGGACCCAATGGCGGATTGTCCGGCTATGAATGGTTGCAGCTGGTAAAACGTCATTATAAAAAGGTGGTCTGGTTAAATCCCAAGATGGCGCCGGGCCGTGCTCCCTGGAGGGAGGCTGAGACGGCGGTGAAGGAAATGTTTCCCATGTATAAGCTTACCGTGGATGGATTGAATCAGGCCATGATTAAGCTGATGGTGAATAAATAGGCGAAAAAAAGAGTCAGTGTAGCTATTCTTCCGAGAAGAAATTCCTGGGATTTTGCATAGAACATTCGCTTTGTGGTTGACATTTCCTTTGGTCATCGTTATAATGTGCTCATATATGAGGAATGCGACGAAGAGAAAGAGTACTGTTCGTACACTTTTCACAGAGAGCTGCCGGTTGGTGAGAGGCGCGTGAAGCAGGACAGGAATACATCTTGGAGCAGCAAACTGAAACCGAAAGGGAGTAGGCTTTGACGGTAGGCACCGATATTGGCCGGGAGTGTTGTTTGACACTTCATAAGCTGTGGCATGTGAGTGCCATGGGAACATTAGGTGGTAACACGAGATTTCAGCTCGTCCTTTTGAAAGGGCGGGCTTTTTTGTTGTATTTCTCAAACGGGATTCTAAATTATTTTGACAGGAGGAAACAAAATGACAGTATTTGACGAATTGAAAGCAAGAGGATTGCTGGCGCAGCTGACAGACGAAGAAGAGATTAAGGAATTGATTAACAATGGTAAGGCTACCTTTTACATTGGCTTTGACCCCACCGCTGACAGCCTGCATGTAGGACATTTCATGGCACTGTGTCTGATGAAGAGACTCCAGATGGCCGGAAATAAGCCCATTGCGCTGATTGGCGGCGGCACCGCAATGATCGGTGACCCTTCCGGAAGAAGTGATATGCGTACCATGATGACTACAGAGATGATTGATCATAACTGTGAGTGCTTCAAGAAGCAGATGAGCCGCTTCATCGAGTTCGGCGAAGGCAAGGCCATGATGGTAAACAATGCAGACTGGCTGAGGGGACTCAATTACATTGAGTTCTTAAGAGAGGTGGGTGCTCATTTCTCCGTGAACCGTATGCTGACTGCAGAGTGCTACAAGCAGAGAATGGAGAAGGGCTTAAGCTTCCTTGAGTTTAACTACATGATTATGCAGTCCTACGATTTCCTGGAACTGTACAAGAGATACGGCTGTAACATGCAGTTTGGCGGGGATGACCAGTGGAGCAATATGCTGGGCGGTACGGAGCTGATTCGACGCAAGCTGGGTAAGGATGCATACGCTATGACCATTACCCTGCTTTTGAATTCCGAAGGAAAGAAGATGGGTAAGACCCAGAAGGGTGCAGTCTGGCTTGATCCCGAAAAGACCTCTCCCTTCGAGTTCTACCAGTACTGGAGAAATGTAGCGGATGCGGATGTCCTGAAGTGCTTACGTATGCTGACCTTCCTTCCCCTGGAGCAGATTGATGAGATGGATCATTGGGAAGGCAGCCAGTTAAATACTGCAAAGGAGATTCTTGCTTATGAACTGACCAAGCTGGTTCACGGGGAAGAGGAGGCAGAAAAGGCACAGACCAGCGCAAAAGCTTTGTTCGCAGGTGGTGAGGCTGCCGAGATGCCTACCTACGAGCTGCAGGATAGCGATTTCTTAAACGGCCAGATTGATATTCTCGGTGTACTGGCATCCTCCGGGCTGTGTGCATCCAGGTCCGAGGCGAGACGTGCCGTAGAACAGGGTGGCGTTGTAGTAAATAATGAAAAGGTAACCGGTGTGAAGGTGATGTTTGCT
>CALYSH010000112.1 GCA_945485625.1 uncultured Lachnospiraceae bacterium
CACTACTTGTTATGAGGTATAAAATATGTTACGATTGGTGCAATCAAAGGCTGGAAGGTTGATTTATCCGAAAGAGCAAGTCTGACAGTAGAAAGAATCGTGTATGACGGAGGCAGTTATGAAAAAAGACAATATCAGCGAAAAATATCAGAAGACATATTATCTTCCCCCGGTGATGACCTATGACTGGGTGAAGAAGGACAGTATTGAGAAGGCACCCATCTGGTGCAGTGTGGATCTGAGGGACGGCAATCAGGCTCTGATTGATCCCATGAGCTTAGAGGAAAAGCTGGAATTCTTCCGGATTCTGGTAGATATCGGTTTCAAGGAGATTGAGGTAGGCTTTCCGGCTTCCTCCGACACCGAGTACAATTTTATCCGGGCTTTGATTGAGCGTGACATGATTCCGGAGGACGTTACCATACAGGTATTGACCCAGGCCAGAGAGCACATTATTAAAAAGACCTTTGATGCAATCAAGGGTGCGCCCCATGCGGTGGTGCATCTGTATAATTCCACCTCTGTGGAGCAGAGAGAACAGGTATTTAAAAAGAATAAGGAAGAAATCAAGAGGATTGCAGTTGATGGCGCTGCCTTATTAAAAAAACTGGCGGATGAGACGGAGGGTAATTTTACCTTTGAGTACAGCCCGGAGAGCTTTTCCCAGACAGAGGTGGATTATGCACTGGAGGTCTGCAATGCGGTGCTGGATGTGTGGAAGCCTACTGCAGAGAGAAAGGCAATCATCAATCTTCCTTCCACCGTGCAGGTTGCCATGCCCCATGTGTTTGCCTGCCAGATCGAATATATGCATAAGAACTTGAAATACCGGGACAATGTGGTATTGAGCGTCCATCCCCACAATGACAGGGGTTGCGGGATCAGCGATGCGGAGTTTGGCATTCTGGCCGGAGCGGACCGCGTGGAGGGCACCCTGTTCGGAAACGGGGAACGTACCGGAAATGTGGACCTGGTAACGGTGGCCCTGAACATGATGTGCCACGGGGTGGACAGCGGACTGGATTTTTCCAATATTTCATCCATTAAGAATGCATATGAGCGGTTTACGAAAATGAAGGTTCATGAAAGAACCCCTTATGCGGGAGAGCTGGTGTTTACCGCCTTCTCCGGCTCCCATCAGGATGCCATCAGCAAGGGTATGACCTATCGCAAGGAAGGAAAGACCGGGAAGCGTTGGGATGTTCCGTACCTACCCATCGACCCTTCCGATGTGGGAAGAGAGTATGAGTCCGATGTGATTCGTATCAATTCCGTATCCGGGAAGGGTGGTGTGGCATTTGTACTGTCACAGCAGTTTGGTTTTTCCCTTCCGGCTTCCATGAAGGAGGAGGTAGGCTATCTGATTAAGGGTGTATCCGACAGAAGACACCAGGAGCTTCCGCCCAGGGAGATTTTCTCCATCTTTGAAGAAAATTATATTTTACCCCGGGCAGTGTTCCGGGTGCCGGAGTGTCATTTTAAACAGGAAAAGGGGATTCAGGCCAGTGTCACCATTGAGACCGGGAAGGAGAGCCGGGTAATTACTACCGGCGGTAACGGACGTCTGGATGCGGTAAGCAACGCCATCAAGACCTATTTCGGTATTACCTATGAGCTTTCCGTATATGAGGAGCATGCCATTTCCAAGGGGTCCTCTGCCAAGGCTGCTGCCTATGTGGCTATTGTGGCGGAAGGAAAAACCTATTGGGGCGTCGGTGTGGATGAGGACATTATCAAGGCTTCCATAGCCGCATTGGTTTCTGCTGCCAACAAGCTGGCGGTGGAACAGCATATTACCGAAGGCCGGGAGGAGCGCATTGTGGAAATCTGCGGACATATCCAGAGAAACTTCACGGAGGTTACCTTAGACAGTCTTGCGGAGGAGTTTCATTTATCCAAGCCCTATCTTTCAAAGTATATTAAGGAAAAGTCCGGGATGACCTTCCAGGAGCTGGTCCGGGCAGAACGGATGAAGCGTGCAAAAAATCTTCTGAAGGAAACTGCTTTGCCGGTGGAAATCATTTCCGGAAATGTAGGATATGAGAATGTGGAGCATTTTATCCGGCTGTTCAAAAAGTCCTGTGGGAAAACACCGGCCCAGTTCCGTAGGGAAATCGGGTAGTTCTTTCAGGGCATGAAAGTGAAAAATGTGTGAAAGCACTTCACTTTTTATTGGAAATAGGGTAGAATGAGGAACGTAAACGGGAGAAACATATCAACCGTTGCCGAAATCGCTTTGGAAGGAATTATGGAAATGTCGAAAAAAGAACAACAAACACAGGAAAAGGTAATGACCAAATATGATCGTAAGATGCAGAGAAGGGAAGAGGAAAAGAGGCGTGCGAAGAAGGAAAAGGTAACAGGAACCGTTGCTTTGATTGCCATTCTGGTAGCACTGGTATGCTTTGTTCTCTCTTTCCCCATCCGTACCTATATGACGCTGAACAAAACCTTTGTTACCGTAGGGGATGAAAAGCTGACCAAGGTGGAGTATGATTATTACTTCTACACCACCATGAATGATTATATCAATCAGTACGGTATGTATTTGTCCTACATGGGACTGGATGTAAACGGAGATATTTCTGCGCAGATGTACTCCGAAACCATGACCTGGAAGGATTATTTTGATGAGATGACGGTAGAGGCCATCAAGCAGAGCAAATCCTTAAAGAAGGATGCTGAGGCAAATGGATTTACCGCAGATGTGCAGAAGGATTATGATACCTTCATCCAAAATCAGAAGGATGCGGCCTCTGAGATGGGTCTTTCCTATTCCGAATATATTAAGAAGGCATTTGGTCCTTATGCTACCGAGAAGAGAATTACTCCCTTCGTAAAGGAGGCTGCAATGGTTTCCCAGTATTATGATAAGGTAGAAGCAGAGAAGAAGCCCACGGATGAGGACATGGAGAAGTATTATGCAGAGAATTCCCAGTCCTATGATTCCGTAAACTACAGACTGTTCACCATTGATGCAGAGCTTCCCACCGCACCTACCGAGCTGGCGGATCCGGTGGAGGAAGCCGAAGAGAACACGGAGAATGGTGAAGAGAAGGAATATGAGCCTTCTGAAGCAGAGGTTCAAAAGGCCATGGAGGATGCGAAGGCGGTTGCGGAGAGTAAGCTGGAAACCGTTGCGGAAGAAGGCGAGCGCACTGAGGGTGCCAGATACTCCACCCTGGTTACCGTACTTCGGGACTGGTTATTTGAAGACGGCAGAAAAGCAGGGGATAAGGAGATTATTGAAGACAGCTCCTACAATCGCTATTACGTAATCTGGTTTGAAGCCCGTTATCGTGATGAAACTCCTACCAGAAATGTTCGCGGTATTATGACAACCAACGAGAAGGCACAGGAATTTGTGGATCAGTGGAAAGAGAACGGCTCCACCGAGGGTGCTTTCGTGGAATTGTGTAACAACGCATATAAAGAGTATTCCCTTTCCGCTGATGGCGGTCTGGTAGAGGGTATTGCAAAGAAGGGTCTGGATGAGGGTCTGGCAAATTTCCTGTTTGCTGATGATACCAAACCCGGTGCGGTGGAAATCATTCCCGCCGGCGCCGATGACACCGTAAACTCCTATGTATTGTATTATATAGGGGAGAACAGGCCGGAGTGGAAGTTAAGCATTGAGAACACTCTGACCAATCAGAACATGACAGACTATGTGAACGAGCTTACCAAGGATGTTGTAGTGACAGCTCCCAAGGGAAATCTTCCTTTTATCCGGATTCGGGAAGAGGAAGCAAAGGCATCGGAAGAGGCTGCGCAGTCTGAGGATGCAGAAAACAGTTCTGAAGAAGAATAATTCGAAAGAGAAATTTTGGAAGACCTTAAGAAGGAACGAACCCCCCGGCTTAAGGTCTTTTCCGTATGATGAGGAATCAAGAGGTTTATACAGGATGATGGATAATAATACAAAGGTTCTGGTATTGGATATTGACGGGACATTGACCAATTCCCGGAAGGAGATTTCAAAAGCCACCAATGAGGCCCTGCAGAGGATTATGGAAATGGGGCATAAGGTGATTCTGGCATCCGGTCGTCCCACTCCGGGCATGCGTCGTTATGAGAAGGAACTGAATCTGTGCGAAAAGGGTGGGTATCTGCTTTCCTACAACGGAGCCCGCATTATTGATTGCAAAACCAATGAGGTGGTATATCAACAGCTGCTGCCCCTGCATATGATTGACGGACTGTATGATTTTGCAAAGGAGAGTGGGTGCGGAGTGATTACTTATTTGAACGGTGAGGTGATTTCTGCCTTTGAACCGGATGAATATGTACAGCTGGAGGCCCGTATCAACGGATTACCCATTCGGGTGGTAGAACAGTTTAAGGAGTTTGTGGACTTTGATATTAACAAATGTCTTCTTACCGCTCCCGCGGAGAAAGCGCCGGGATTTGAGAAGGAATTGCAGGAGAAATATAAGGAGTTTGCAAGTGTTTACCGTTCCGAGCCCTTTTTTATCGAAGTAATGCCAAAGAATGTGGACAAGGCAGCATCCCTGGAGCATATGTTGGAAAAACTGGGGATTTCCGTAGAGCAGGTGATTTGCTGCGGGGATGGGTTTAATGATATTTCCATGATCCGGTTCGCCGGTGTGGGTGTGGCCATGGGCAATGCCCAGGAGGCTGTAAAGGAAGCGGCGGATTATATCTGCCCCACCAATGATGAGGACGGACTGGTGGATGTAATCAATCGTTTCATTTTGCAGCATTGAGATGGAAGGGAAAGAGAAGAGGAGTTCTATGAAGCTGGAGTTGCCGGAAAAAGCAGAATATATTATTCAGACCATACAGGAAGCCGGTTTTGAAGCCTATGCGGTAGGAGGATGTGTCAGGGATTCTTTATTGGGAAGAAAGCCCATGGACTGGGATATCACCACCTCCGCCACACCCATGCAGGTGAAGGCGCTTTTCAGACGGACCATTGATACCGGTATTCAGCATGGTACGGTAACGGTTATGCTGGAGAAGGAGGGCTTCGAGGTAACCACCTATCGGGTGGATGGGAAGTACGAGGACAGTCGCCACCCCAGAGAGGTAGTCTTTACCCCTAACCTGGAGGAGGATTTAAAGCGAAGGGATTTTACCATAAATGCCATGGCCTACAATCCCAGGGAGGGTCTTATCGATATCTTCGGGGGAGAACAGGACCTGGCAGCCGGTATCATCCGTTGTGTGGGCAATGCAAGGGAGCGTTTTTCGGAGGATGCTCTTCGAATTATGCGTGCGGTCCGATTCAGTGCACAGCTTGGCTTTGCCATAGAAAAGAATACTGCCCGGGCAGCAGGGGAGCTGGCCGAAAATCTAAGGAAGATCAGTGCGGAGCGGATTCAGACCGAGCTGGTGAAGCTGGTGGTTTCCGACCATCCGGATTACCTGAGGAAGGCTTATGAGCTGGGGATTACCGGGGTGGTTTTGCCGGAGTTTGACCGGATGATGGAGACGCCTCAAAACCATCCCCATCACATGTACAATGTGGGGGAGCATTCCTTACAGGGGATGCTTTATGTGGAGAAGGACAAGAATCTGCGTCTGGCAATGCTGTTCCACGATATTGGGAAGCCGGACACGAGAACCACGGACGAGCGGGGAACCGATCATTTCAGGGGACACCCCCAGGCCGGGGAGCAGATGACAAAGAGTATTTTAAAAAGACTGCGGTTTGACAATGATACTATATCCTTTGTAAGCCGCC
>CALYSH010000113.1 GCA_945485625.1 uncultured Lachnospiraceae bacterium
TGCATACAGCAGGAACTCCAAAATACATTTTTTAAAAGAGAATTTTAAAAAAATCAAAAGTGAATAAAAAACGTCTCAGGAAGCTTCGGATAAAGTCGGCGGCGTTTCTGGCTCCCAGCTTTTTGGGGGTGATGCTGTTCTTTATTCTTCCGTTCATTGTCATCGGATTTTATTCCGTAGTGGATAATCCCATCAGTAAGGAATTTGTGGGATTGGATAATTTCAAAATGCTGGTCCAGAACGGGGCATTTAAAACAGCAGTACATAATACGGTTATGTTTTCCGTTCTGGCGGTGCCCCTCGCAGTGGTGTTAAGTCTTCTGCTTGCCATTGTATTGGAGGCAAAGCTACCGTTCCGCAGTCAGTTCCGTACCTTTTTCTTAAGTCCCATGATGGTGCCGGTGGCCTCCATTGTGTTGATCTGGCAGGTACTGTTCAGCTATAATGGTGTGGTAAATGCTTTTATCGGGGTGTTTGGAGCCGAAAAGATTGACTGGTTGAAATCCAAATATTCCATTATTGTGGTGGTGATACTGTTTTTATGGAAGAACCTGGGCTACAACATGATTCTGTTTATGGCGGCGCTGGCCAGTATTCCCAAGGATATTCTGGAGGTGGCAAGATTGGAGAGCGCTACACCCTTACAGACCTTCTTCCGGATTAAGATCCGGTATCTTTCCTCCACCATTTTGTTTGTTACCATTATGTCCCTGATCAGCTCCTTTAAGATATTCCGGGAGGTATATCAGCTGACCACAGACCATCCCCATGATGCCATCTATCTGCTGCAGCATTTTATGAACAACAAGTTTAAGCAGCTGGATTATCAGACCCTGTCGGCGGCAGCCATTCTGCTGTCCCTGGTGATGATTGTCATCATAGGCATCCTGTTTATCACAGAGAATCATTTCGGAAAGGATGTGGAGGGCTGATGAAAAAGAAACGAACTGCTGATCCCGGTGATTTCCTGCGCATGCGGGATGCGAAAGCTGCAAGAAAACGCAAAATCTGGAATTATTTCAAGATTGGTGTGGCTACCATGATTGCGGCGGCATTCGCCTTTTTGTTTTTGACACCGATTGTTCTGACCATTACCAATTCCTTTATGTCTGCTTCGGAAATAGCATCCAATTACGGAAGCGTATTCGAAACCAGCGCAGAGGGCGGAAAGGTCTTTATTTACAAGATTGTAAACTTAAAATTCATTCCGGATACGGTCTCCTTCAGCCAGTACATAACGGTGTTGTTTAAGAGTCCGGAGTATTTGCTTAAGTTTTGGAATTCCGTAATCTTAGTGGGACCCATCGTGGTGTTCCAGTTAATTGTGGCCTGTCTGGCCTCCTATGGATTTGCCAGATATGAGGGGAAGCTTCGACAGATTATTTTCTTCTCCTATATTATTCTAATGCTGATGCCTTATCAGGTAACCCTGGTTCCCAATTATCTGGTCAGCAGCTGGTTGAAGCTTCTGGATACGAACTGGGCCATCTGGCTTCCCGGCATTGTATCACCCTTTGCGGTGTTTTTGCTGACGAAGTTTATGAAGCGGATTCCCCAGTCCATGATTGAGGCGGCCCAGATTGACGGTGCGGGAGAGTGGCAGATTTTCCGCAAAATCTGTATTCCACTTTGTAAGGGGGCCATCTGTTCTGCGGCGATACTGGTGTTTATTGATTACTGGAATATGGTGGAGCAACCATTGATTTTGTTAAGTGACGCAGAAAAGCATCCTCTGTCCGTCTATCTAAGCAGGATTAACAGCGGAGAGGTGGGACTGGCATTCGCGGTGGCAACCATCTATATGATTCCCTGCCTGTTGGTATTCCTGTACGGGGAGGAGTATCTTGTAGACGGTATTACCTACCAGGGCGGTGTAAAAGGATAAGAAGATTTGTAAGAATAAGGAGATGCGGTATGAAAGAAAAGAGTACCAACAAAAGAGAATGGATCAAGTCAGCTGCGATCGTATTTCTGACCGTGATGCTGGTGTTAACCTTCTTTTCCCAGACAATCATGAACTATTCCCTGCCGGAGGTGGCAACCAATTACGTGCAGAGCGGTACCATCACCACCAAGGTAAGAGGAACCGGTATGGTGGAAAGTACGGATCCTTACAATGTGATTGTGAAGGAAACCCGGAAGGTATCCGGCGTGGCTGTCAAAGTGGGTGACAGAGTGGAAAAGGGGGATGTGCTGCTTTATCTGGCGGAGAAGGAAAGCACGGAGCTGGAGGCAGCCAGACAGAGTCTGGCAGATGCCCAGGATGCCTATGACAAAGCTTTCTTATCCGCAGAGATCAACGAGGGAATTATACAGGAATCCAAAAAGGATACTCCTGTAGCGGTATATCGCCAGAATATTACCAATCTGCAGAACGAAGTGAAGGCTGCAGAGGAGGAGGTAAAAAAGGCTCAGGCCACGGTGGATGACTGGGCAAAGAAGGCGGATGCACTGCAGCGCCAGATTATGATTACCCCTTCCAACAATGCGGATGTAACTGCGGAAACCAAGGCATACAATGAAGCAAAGACCGCATATGAGAATGCATCCTTCGCCCTTACGGATGCGCAGAATAAAGTAAGTGAGTTGCAGAATCGTATCAGTGTAGAAAGCACAGTCAGCGGAAATGATGTGCTGGTGGAGAATCTGGAGGCACAGCTTCTGGAAGCCCAGAGAGTACAGAACACGGCTCAGAATAATGTAAATCAGACCAGACTGGTTATGGAACAGGCGCAGGCCGCACTGGAAAACAAAAAGGCATCCGGTGATACCAGTGCTACCTTAACCAATCTGAACAATCAGCTGTCCAACGTGAATGCCGCAAAGCAGAATGCAGAGAACGCACTTTCCGAGAAGCAGAAGGTTTATGAGGAAAAGGGAAAGAAGCTGAATGATTATCTTTCCGATATCAATTCTGCCATGAATCTGGGTGGTCTGTATGATGAGGTAGTGAAAGCAAAGACCCAGCTGGAAAAGTTGGAGGCGGAGGTGCTGGGTTCCACGGTTGAGTCCGACATATCCGGTACCGTTATGGCAATCAATGTATCCTCAGGTCAGGAGACCAATCCCATGGATGCGGCAGTGGTACTTCAGCCGGATGGTCAGGGCTATACCATGTCCATGACCGTTACCAATGAGCAGGCCAAGTATCTGTCCGTAGGGGATAAGGCCAGTCTGGTGAATTCCTGGTGGTACAACAATCTGGATATTACCTTGAGAAGCATTAAGCCCGATAAGCAGGAGCCTGCAAAGAAAAAGCTTCTTACCTTCGGCATTCAGAGCGAGTATGGAGATTCTATTTCTTCGGGTCAGAGCCTGAGCATTTCTGTGGGACAGAAGAATATTTCTTATGATCTCACCGTGCCCAACAGTGCCATCCGGGAGGATAATAACGGAAAGTTCATTCTTCAGATTGAGTCCAAGAGTACTCCGCTGGGAAACCGTTATTATGCAAGCAGAGTGGATGTAGAGGTGATCGCATCCGATGAAACCACCTCGGCCATCAAGGCACCCCTGTATGGCTGGGAATATGTCATTACCACATCTACAAAGCCGATTGTACCAGGTCAGCAGGTACGCTTAAATGACTAAAAAGGAGTCCGTGGGAATACATTGAAACGAATTCATATTTCTAAGAGAAAATGCATATGGTTTGGAAGTGCATTACTGGCCTTGCTGCTTGCCCTGCTGTTGGAAGGAATCAGTGACCGGATGAGCGGTGGCTTAAAAAGCCAGCAGATGGCTGCCAGATGGAGTGAGAAGAGGGATGTGGCGCAAATCAGCTGTTTCTTCGCAGCAGGAAGTAATGTGACCCCGGATACCTTTGTTGCCTTTGAACATGGTCTGGATTCTGCACTGATGGAGGCTTCCATTACATTGGATGGAAAGAATCCCGGAGCCAGACTCTGGGTGGATGCATACAGTGCACCGGGGGAGATCTTCTTACAGTCCGATTATGGCTCTGTACAGTCCCGTGCATTGGGGGTCGGGGGAGATTTCTTCCTGTTTCACCCCCTGAAGCTCCTTTCCGGAAATTATTTTTCCGGAGATACCCTGAATCAGGATTATTGCATGCTGGATCAGGATCTGGCCTGGCAGCTTTATGGCTCAAACGATGTGGCGGGGAAGTATCTTTCGGTGAATGATCAGCTGCTGGTGATATCCGGCGTTGTGGAGCGTCCCCAGGGGAAGCTGTACACCGCAGCGGGGCTGGAGAAGCCTCTGGTCTATCTGCCCTATGAAACCTTACAGAAGCTGGGAAAGTGTGGAGAAATCAATCATTATGAGATCCTGATGCCGAATCCGGTGGAGGGCTTTGCCGGAAAGATTGTAGAGGAAAAAATAGGAGTCTCCGGGGAACAGACGGAAATCATCAATAATTCCGAACGATATGGCTTCTTACAACGCTTAACACTTTGGACCAAATTGTATACCAGGTCCATGAACGGTAAGGCTATTATTTACCCCTATTGGGAGAACATTGCCAGATATTATGAGGATGTGCTTGCCAGAATATCCGTAGTAATTCTGGCGTGCATTGCATATGCAGTGCTGGTGCTTCTGGCACTGATTGTCATCTGGTACAGACATCGGACCTGGACTGCATCGATTGTAATTCGAAAGCTTCAGGATAAGATATATGATCTGAGGACCAAACCTCTGAATAAAAAAGGAGAGAGGAAAAAGAAATGAAAAAGGGTTTGAAAAAAGCGCTATGTACGGCACTGGTTTTCGCTTTGACCATCAGTATGTGTGCCTGCGGAAAGGATAAAGATAACCAGGGGGATGCGGGGAAGAAAAATGTGAATGCCGCCCTGGCAAAGGAAGGCGTATACCGGGAGAAGGAATTGAATTTTGACCTGGGTCCGGATTATCAGCTGCTTTCCTCCTGCAAGCTGGATGACCGTGTTTATGCATTGGCGGGAACCTATAATTACAACCAGGAGACCAGTGTATCCGAAATGGATTTGTATCTGTTATCCTGTGCGGTTGACGGAAGCGATGTACAGAAGAAGACACTGGAAATTCCGGAGCTGCAGCTTCCCGAGGGAGTGACCGTCCCGGAAAATAATGGCGGAGATTCGTCCGATCGCACAGTTGACATTATGCCTATGCCGAGAACGGTTACCACTGATGTGGTAGAGGAGACTGCAATTGATGCGGATATGGCGGTGGATATGCCGGTTGAGGAACAGGATACCCCTTTTTGGAGTTCCAACAGTGTTTCCAGTGCCGTGGTTCTTCCCAATAAGAGCATCGTAGCACTGCGCAACGCAGGCTTCAGCTATACAGATAACAAAAATCCTGAAAATAATGCATCGGGAAACGGAACCTATCTGGATTGCTGGGATATGGAAGGAAATCTGATTTACGACAAAGAAATCGATATGCAGCAGTATCAGAATGAGGAATCCTATTCTTATTTAGAGAGAATCCTCTGCACCAAGAGTGGCAAGACGGCTCTGATGTTTGGTGGTGATACCAGAGGCATTGTCCTGGTTGATGAAGAGGGAAATGCAGGTTCCATGAAGAAATTACCGGATGAGGTATTCCAGAATACTGCCGGCGTTGCTTACCGGAATGACGGAACTGCCATTGTCTGCTTCTATAAGGGGGAGGATTGGTCCAATCAGTATATTGCGATAGTCGATTCAGAGTCCGGCGCCGTAAGCAATGAAACCAAGCTG
>CALYSH010000114.1 GCA_945485625.1 uncultured Lachnospiraceae bacterium
ATCCTTTTTGACGAAGAACCTATACCCACTTTGGGTCTTGCAGCGCAGTGCGGAAGCAATTGCTGCCGGTGATTACTCCGGACGAATTTGTGTACTGCGAAAGGATGAAGTCGGCGCAGTTGCGGAGAGCTTTAATACAATGGCGGAAGCGGTGCAACACCACATTGACACGGTGGAAAAAACTTCCCAGGAGCGAAATATGCTCCTTCACGCCCTTTCTCACGAGATGCGAACCCCAGTAACCGCGATTTCCGGATACGCTTATGCGCTGACGCACATGCGGATGAATCCGGAGCAGCAGGAAGAGGCATTGGATTTCATTGAGAGCGAAAGTCGCAGACTGGAACGACTGTACACCAAGTTAACAGAATTGATTACGGTAACCGATCAGAAGGTTCCGTTAAGTCCCATAAAGCCTGAGGAACTACAGACCCAGATTCTTGCGATTCTTTCTCCTATGGCTGAGAAACAGGGAATCCAGCTTGATGTAAATCTGGGGAACAGCACCTTCCTGGGGGACGTTGACCTGCTGGTAATGCTGATAACAAATCTATACGACAATGCCAGAAAAGCTGGCGCAAAAACATTGAAGATTACGATGGCAGAGGGGATTCTGTCCGTGAAAGATGATGGATGCGGCATTCCCAAAGAGATACAGGATAAAATTATGCAGCCGTTTTATCAGGGCGACGCTTCCAGAAATCAGGAAGGGTTTGGATTAGGGTTATCGCTTTGCCGCCGGATTGCATTCCTGCACGGGTCAGATTTGATTGTAGAAAGTGCTCCGGGAGAGGGGTGTACTTTTACAACTCTTTTACAACTTCATGATGACTCCAAAACAGCGCAGGAAGTATGATGGGGCCATCTTGAAAGGAGTGATTTCCATGAAAAAAAGCCGGATTGTATCGCTTGCCCTGGCGGCAATGCTATGCCTGTCGGCTTGCGCAAAAACACCCGAAGCGCCTGTTGTGGTTCAGAAAAATAAGGATCGGCTGATTGAAAAGGCTACCTCTGAGGATGAAGACCGGAAGCCCTTACAGGAAGCCCAGGAGGAGACTCCCAGCGACTATTCCTTCCATTACCAATCCGAAGATGGGAAGGTCACCATTTCAGCGGAGGCGGATGTGCTGCTTCCGGAGACGGAGCGGATTCCCATGTACCAGGTAAGTTGCCAGGGGTTTCCCCAGGAGCAGGTTACTGCCATTTATGATTACCTCTTCCAGGGGGAAAGCACATGGTACGACCCGGACAACTGGTATTATACGAAAGCCATGGCAGATGCGGATCTGGAAGACATGCGCCGGGAGCTGGAACGGCTGAGGGTGGATACGGAGATGGATCCGGACCGAAAAAAGAATTTAATGGACACCTTGCAGGAGATGATTGACGACAAAGAAGCCTTTTACAACAGCTATCCGGACGAAATGACAAAGGTCCCGAGAGACAGCACTTACCAAATAAAGACTTACGACTCCGTCTATGGGCCGGGAGAATACCAGGAATTGTATGTCAGAACGGACAGCGGGAAATCCCTGCTGGTTCACAGTTACACAGATCGCGACGCACAAAGCATTTTAAGCTATAAAAGCAAGACTGGGTACAAATACGCATGCGAACCTACGACTTCTGCTATAGCAAATTATAACAATCCAGTCCCTTACGATTCTGATGTTCCCTTTTCCTGCGCCTACTCCTATGAAGAGGCCAAGGCTCTGGCGGACGGGCTATTTCTTGCCGCCGGGGTGGATGTGCGCCTGATACAGACGGAGCTTCTTCAAGGCGCATGGGATCAATCCGAATGGTACGAGAATCAGTCTATTGCCGACGATGATGTGCACAATGCTTATCTCTTCTGCTATTCCCGGGTCATCGACGGAATTCCCGTGGCAGCAACCACTTCCGAGGCCATGTATGTGGAGGACAACAACCCTTGCTGGCTCTATGAGCGAATCTATGTCACCGTTGACAGCGGCGGCATCTCCAATATAGAGTGGGACTACCCCGTTACATGCGGGAACGTGGTAAATGAGGACGTGAATATTTTGCCCTTTGAGGAGGCAAAGCGGAAATTTGAAGAGATGGCGCCTCTCATTTATCAGGGACAATACGCTGAAGGAGAGGGCAAAACCCAGCTTACGGTGGATCGGGTGGAGCTGAACCTGATGCGAACCCGGGATGGGGGCGGTTTAACCGGATTGTATGTCCCGACTTGGGTGTTCTACGGCACGCAGGATTTTGGCAGGGAGGCTTTCTCTGGGGAGTCTCTCCTCACCCGGTCTCCCTGGATTATTCTCGCCGTGAATGCTGTGGATGGCAGTATCATCGATGTGAAAGCGGGTTACTGATATGAAGGTATTCCGTACAAACCTCGCTCAGGCACTTGGGGGAAGGGGCTTCCTCCTGGCGGCTCTGGGTACGGTGCTGGCCCTGGTGTCTGCCAACTTTGAAATGCTCCTTTTGGTATTCCGGGCCGGTGGCGGGCCTATGGAGGCGGGGTTCCTGCTTCTGTTTCTTCAGGAGGCCCTGTCCTCTGATACCATGGCGCTTGTGCTGCCCATTGTAGCGGCGCTGCCCTTTACCGCTTCCTATTTTGATGACCTTCACAGCGGCTTCATTAAGGCTTATCTGCCGCGCTGCGGATATCGGAATTACATAGCCGGGAAACTGACGGCCTGCGCCCTGTCCGGGGGTTTGGCTTGTGTGGTGGGCGTCATAGGTTTTTTCGCACTTTCCGTCCTGGTGTTTCTGCCGAAGATCTCATACCTGGGATCTCTGACTGCTTTCTCTTCTGAAATCCGCTGGATTCTGAAAAGCTGTATGCTCCTGTTTTTCACTGGAGCGTTCTGGTCACTCATTGGCATGACGGCAGCGGCATTGACCAACAGTAAGCATATGGCCTATGCCACCCCATTCATCTTCTTTTATGTGCTTGTCATTCTAAGTGAACGGTATTTCAAGGGGATTCCTTTTCTAAACCCCAAAGTATGGATGGACCCGGCAACCGAAATCTGGGGCATCGCTCTTCTCCTGATAATATCTGTGTCGGTTTCTCTGGCCTTTGTATATTCCGCCGGAAGGAGGTTAAGAAACCTATGAAGAAGATTAAACAGGCATTTTCTGTGGCTGGATACAATTTCCGCCAGTGGCACAGAAATCCCCGCGTTGTGATTACATTTGTGCTGGCCTTTATCCTATGCTTTTTACTGTCTAACAAGGTGGTGCTATTCGCCCGTAGGTATGGAACCACAACACAATTACTGGAACCGTTTATCTGGACATTTGGCGACAGTGACTCCATTTTGCTTGCATCCTTACTTTTGGTGTTCCTCTTTTCGGATATGCCCTTTCTTTCCAGCGGAACGCCATTTTACCTGATGCGGACAAGCAGGTCGGTCTGGCTGATCGGCCAAGCAATTTATATTGTGGGCGCAACATCGCTGTACCTGTTGTTTGTGATGCTCTCCACAGCATTTGTCTGCATGGAAAACTCTTTTATCGGCAATCTATGGAGCCCAACGGCGGTTATGCTGGGTTTTTCCGACGCGGGAAAAGCGATTGCCGTTCCGGCAGCACAGAAGGCAATGGAAATGGTAACACCTTATGAATGCGCCGCGAACATTCTCCTACTAATGCTCCTTTACAGCTTGTTGATGGCCTTCATCATGCTCCTGTTCCACCTTTGGAAAGGGCAGCTGGCAGGCATGGTAAGTGTTTTTGGCTTCAGCCTCTTTGGCTTCCTTCTTTCGCCGGATACCATCAAAACCATGCTGAAGCTGTCCGAGCAGGAAAGCTACGTTGCGAACATTATTGTCGGCTGGGTGTCTCCACTGAATCACGCTACCTTTCACATGCACAATTTCGGCTATGACAATTTGCCGAGAATGGGGGATACCCTTGTGATCTTTGCCTTACTGATTGCACTGTGCTTTGGAATTTCGTTGATGCTGGTACGAAACTATAGCTTCATTTTTACAGGAACGGAGGGAAATACATGATACAGATCATGGACGTAAAAAAGTCGTTCGGGGCTGAAGAAGTGCTTCACGGAATCACCAGGGAATTTGAACCGGGAAAAATCCACGGAATCGTTGGCAATAACGGAAGCGGAAAAACGGTACTGATGAAGTGTATTTGCGGATTCCTGCGCCCCACTTCCGGCAGGGTCCTGGTGGACGGAAAGGAAGTGGGAAAGGACATGGACTTCCCGGAGAACTTAGGGGCCATCATCGAAACCCCCGGCTTTCTGCCAAATCTCACTGGATTGAAAAACCTAAAGCTGCTTGCTTCCCTGCGCGGCAAAATAGGCGAAGAACAAATTCGCAGCAGCCTGCGCAGAGTGGGACTGGATCCTGACCTGAAAAAGACCGTAAGCAAATATTCCCTGGGAATGCGCCAGCGGCTGGGTATCGCCCAAGCCATCATGGAGGATCCTTCGCTTCTGATTTTAGATGAACCATTTAATGGATTGGACAAAACCGGTGTCGCCCAGATGCGTCATCTGATACAAGACCTTCGATCTGAGGGTAAAACAATTCTTTTGGCAAGTCATAACCAATCAGATATAGATATTCTCTGCGATACTGTGTGTGAGATGGACGCAGGGCATATGCAACTTGTTACTGGATAAAACACACATAACGCAGCGTAAAAAGCCAGACAGTTTATGCAGAGCAATTTACAGACATGGAGAAATGACGGTGAATAATCTGAAGGAATGGAATACGGTTCCTCCTCAGAGGCCTCAGTATTTCTTTGCATACCTGGCTAAAGCCTTCCGGGATTTTGCACGAAAAACGCTGAATTGGAAAAATGAAGCCAAACGGAATGCGGAAGTTGTCAACCTGACTGAGAAAATGGAGATGTGTATCCCAGACCAATCCTGGGACAGGGAGTTAGACACCAAGGAATTGGGGATGATTCTGGACCATTTCCTGCGCACACTGGCACCGGAAGATCAGATGGTTTTTCTGCGTCGATACTGGTATGTGGACACCATTGCAGAAATCGCCACTCGGTATGGTATCAGTGAAAGAGCCGTACAGATGCGGTTGAATCGAACCAGAGCGAAGCTATGTACGTGCCTGAAAAAGGGGAGCCATCAACTTATGAACGGGAAAGGTATTCTCTTAGGACTGAAATATGTGGGTGATGATCTGATTGAGAATGCAGAGCCATTTGCAGACATAGAGAAATGATGGTGAATCATGCTGAATTGTGCCATAAACATTGACAATATCCAGTTTGTGAAAGTAGTTGGCAGACTGGTCAGCGCAACTATGAAATCCGATACAGAATAGTTGACAAGGTTTATTCCCAAACCTCGACGAGATATGTGAGCCAGACGATCAACGCTGAGCCTATTTTATGTGAGGGAATCGCGCATGGATGAGATAATAGAGGATTCTCTATGGATTTATTGCCCGGTTTGCGGAGGTAAAACGCGAACCAAGGTGTGCAAAGAGACAGTACTGGTAAAATTCCCGCTCTACTGTCCAAAGTGCAAAAAGGAAATCAAAATTGATGTTGTACAACTGAAAATCGTAGTGAGCGAATGAGCCAGACGAAAGAACGCAGAGCCTGCTTCCCCTTATCATAGGGGAGCCCTGGCACGAACGCCGCATCGCTCGCTACGAACCCGAAAAAGACAGAGTCGTCG
>CALYSH010000115.1 GCA_945485625.1 uncultured Lachnospiraceae bacterium
TCTGAAAAACGCGGAGAGCTATTACGGTGAGATGGAAGTTTATCTCAAAAATATGGTTGAGAGCAAATCCTCCGAATGGGACAAAAAGCGGTTATCCGATTCAAAGTATCAGGCGCTTGTGACAGGACAGCTCCAGCAGAAATTGGGCGATGAAATCACCGAACAGATGAAAGCCTTTTCTGTTCGGACGATACGGGAACTGGAGCAGGTTATCGGAAAAGATACCGCGGCAATTTCGGAATTTACAAGTGAAGTTGCAAAAACCATGATGAGTGTCGTCCACACCGATGAATCCGGTAAAATAATGGATAACGGAGATATTGCGGCAACCGCGATTGATGTGATCACAGACTTTGCGGGTCTCTATGGTATTGGCGGTATTATCGCGGGTGCCAGGACGGCAGGTGTGAAGGGAGCCGTTGTCGGCGGCGGTATTGGACTTGTATCCACGCTGGCCATTGCCGCGGCTTGTCCGGTTGCCGGCATACCAATGCTGATTATCAGCTGCGCCGGAGGAACGCTGGCCTCCAAGTTCGCCACAAAGAAAATTTTCGCAAATGATATTGGGGAGAAGAAGAGAAAAGAGCTGGTGTCTTCCCTGAAAAAATCTGTCGAGGATACTGTAAAGCAGCTTTCTGAGGGAAAAACTCTGGAAGAATGGGTCGAAAATCAGGTGGTTACCGCATACCAGAATCTGCGCAGCACAATGGAGACAGAGTGCCGGCGTTGCATTGGTGAAGCGGAGAACTCCCTGGCAGAGCTTGACAATGTCCGAAAAACAGCCCTTGAGGAGCATCAGAGAAAAATAGCGGAATTTGACGCGAATCAGGAAAAATGCGAGGAGATTCTGGCAGGTATCACTTCCGTAACCCAGTGGCTTAAACAGAGCGCCAAAGTGAAAACTCCTGCATAAGCATGGCTGATTTAAGAAACAAAAGTGGGGCTGTATAGCCATGTTATTTTCGTATTGAGGTGTTTTTATGAGCTTTGAAAATACTCCGCTGAGAAAAATGGACTATTCTTTTCCTCACTATCTGAATGAGCGAAAGAATAGTATTAACAGCCATATGCAGGGAAATGGGCTTCCTGATTATGCTTACAGCGAAGATTACAATTTAAGAAAACAGCTGGACGCGATTCCCCACCTATATGAAATCGGATACAATATCTGTTCCACCTATGCAAGCAGAACCATTCAGGAGTTGAATATGTATGCGCTTGCGGTAGGACCGAAGCAATTCCCGGAAATCTATGAGATCGGGAAGGAATGCGCCAGACGGCTTGGGATTGCTGTTCCGAATATCTTTATCGTGGACAGTCCGGCAATCAATGCCAGCACCATCGCTACAGATGATGTGGAACCTGTGATTATGCTCAACAGCGCACTGGTGGAACGCTATACACATGGTGAACTGCAAATGATTATCGGCCATGAGTGCGGACATATTCACAATAAGCACGGGGTATACAATACGCTCAGCACATTGATACTGAACACGGCAATTGCCCACGCCGGTGGAATTTCGGGCCTGCTGAACAGTCTTGTTACAAGCGGCGCCGCTCTTGCGCTGAATCACTGGAGCAGGGCTGCCGAAATTACCTGTGACAGAGCTGGCATGATCTGCACGGATACCGTGGAAGACAGCTATTACGCACTGGCAAAGCTCCTGTATGGTGCAATGTTCCATAACCCAGAGATTAACCTGGATGAGATTGAAAAGCAGCTGGAGCGGCAGCAGCAGACCATCGTAAGACTTGAGATGCTGACATCCTCCCACCCCTCTATTGCTTCGAGAATTGCCACCCAGAAAATTTTCGGTGAATGCGATGTATTCTACTCATGGAGAAAAGATATGAAGTGTTCCGATTTGAAACTGATCAGCAAGGAAAAAGCAGATGCATTATGCGCAGAGAAATTGAAAATTCTGAAGGGAGGGGATTCCAATGGATAATTCGTTTTATATTGATATGGACGCCTGGAAGAATTATGTGGATGATGTGCAGGATGCCTTAAAGACCATCGCCAGTGATTCTCAATGCCGTTCTGTGCTGGGAGATACTTTTTGCGCAAAGGCACGGGATTGGAACCGGAGCATCACGAAAGGGCGCCACACCCCGTTTACCGTTGTGATCTGCGGTGAGTTCAAGCGCGGCAAGTCGAGCCTTATCAATGCGCTCCTGAATGAAGGAATCGCTCCAGTGAACGTGACGCCGGAAACGGTAACTGTTAATACCATTTGTTACGGCACGCACCGCAATGAAGCTGTACTGGAAAATGGAAAACGCTTACTGCTGAGCGATGAGGATATCCGAAGGGAAAAACTGACAAGCTTCAATTCTGCACACGGCGGGAAAATAACCCATCTGACCCTTTACCGCCCCATCGAGCTGCTTCGGCGGGTAAACATTATCGATACGCCAGGATTAAATGAAAGCAGCGGTGTTCAAGAAGAACTGACAAAGAAAGCGGTCAGTATGGCAGATGCGGTTATCTACGTTTTCGTGCCATCTTCCCCCCTATCCATGACAGAGCAGCTGTTTCTGAGAACCTCTGTACTGCCACGACCGGGCGTGGATCTTTTTCTGGTTTGCAATAAAACAGATATGATTGAGGCTGATGATCAGGCAACATTCCGCAGCTGGATGGATGACCGCACTGTGGATATTCTGAGGGGGGTAGTTCCCTATTATGTCAGTGCGCTGGATGAAATATGTCTAAAAAGCGGAAAGCCCCGTCCAAACCCCGACATTTCTGATAGCCTTGCGCATGCCATGGAAGATCTGAGAAAGAATCTGGAGCGGACTATCGCAGAGCGCAGTGAAATGGCAATGCCTGCCAGAGTGGAAGAAATCATTGCGGCCATGAAACAGGACATGGAAAACGAACTGAACATCCTGGAACAGGGCGCAACAATGTCCGAGCAGGAACTGGAGCATGCGGAACAGGCTGTTGCCGATGAATGCTTACATTATGAAGCCACCCTTTCCAAGCTCGTGGAGACATCCGGGGAATTGCTGGAAGATTCCATGGAAACCACAGCCGATTTGATGCGCAGCGTTGTCAAAGTTATGAAGGCGGATACCAGTTCCCTCAAAACCATTGATAAAGAAGATATTATTCGTTATTATCCCTTCTATTGTATGGATAAGCTGCAGGATTCAATGGATCTTTGCTTTTCTCATGATGTATCCAAAGTTACGGATCATCTGGCAAGTGAATGCGGAGAAAACGTGGCACAGATACTCGACCAGGAGGTCAGTGCAAATCTTGGGCTGTCCTTTCAAATTGACAATCAGACTTGGACGAAGGGCGATAATATCGGATTTATCGGCAGCCAGTTTAACCTGGGCTTCCTTTCCTATGTGATTGACGGCGTAGCGGGATCGTTCCGTAATAAAGAGCTAAAAGGACAGACCCAAGATGTCATCGGACAGATTCTTGCCCAGTATGAAGGTCTGGAAAAAGAAATAATGACATCTGTCTCGAATTCCTACAAGAAACTGCAAAGTGAGGTATCTGCCAGGCTGCAGGCATATTATCAGAACAGAATCATGGACGCTCAGGAACGGTTAAGAAAAGCAAAGGAAGTTGCTGTTTACGGTTCCAAAAAGAAAGCTGAAATCTGTTCCACTGCCAATTATGTCAGAGAGCTGCTTCGGAATACCTTGAGATAAAACGAGAAGTTGACTTATGCAAGTAGCCAGCGCATCAATCTATTTCAGGAGGTTTCACACATGGTTGCAACAATTGAAAGCTTAAAAACTATGCCTGTCTTTATCATGCTGAATATCACGCCGGAAGAGGCAACGATGCTGTCCGAGGGGAGCTATCCTGTGGCACCTCCCGTATCGACGGAAGTATTCAGCTATAAGTGTTGCCCGACAAGACACGGATGCTCGGGTGCTACAAACTGCGATAGTGCCTACGGCGATTATCACCGATAATCATTGGGAGGATGTCGTATTGTCCATGGTTGAAAATACCAATTCTCCGGTTATCATGACGGCAGGGCTGATTATTACATACGCGTGCAATCTGAATTGCGCCTATTGTTACGAGAGAAACAAGGTGGATCGGTACATGACTTTCGAAACGGCCCAGGAAATACTTACGCCGCTATTGGAAGAAAAGGCAGAGCCTCTGCAAATCATGCTGATGGGCGGCGAGCCGCTGATGGCATTTCCCCTGATCCGGCAGTTGGTAGAATGGGTGTATGACCGTAAAGGCCAGTGGCGCAGAGATTGTTTTTTCTTCGGCAGTACAAACGGTACGCTACTAAACGAAGAAATGAAAGCTTGGTTTCACACCCATAGAAAGCATGTCACACTGGCATTGAGCTTTGATGGCTTGCCAAAAGCGCAGGATTCAAACCGGTGCTGCTCATCCGAATTGGTTGATCTGGAATTTTTCCAGCAGAACTGGCCCAATCAGAAGGTTCAGATGACAATCACCGAAAACACCGTTGATCAGATGGCCGATGGCGTTGTATTCCTTCTTGAAAAGGGTTTCCAGGTCAATCCAAGCGTGGCCTACGAGGATCATGAGTGGAGCGAAAAGGCAATATTGGAGTATTTGAATCAGATACTCATTTTGAAGGATTATTATCTTGCGAATCCGACGGCTCCACTTATTTATGCATTTAGGCATCCATTAAAGGAATACGCCAGGGAACTGGACAATACCACGACTCAGCAGCAACAGTGTGGTGCTGGATGTGGATTTACCATGTTTGATGTGGACAGAAAGAGTTATCCATGCCACATGCTGTCACCTCTTGTATTGTCAGAAGACCATCTTAAATTAATGGAAGGTATAGATATGTCCCGGCAGAATTTTGGGGATACGCGCTGTATCGGTTGCCCGTACATTTCGGCCTGTTCTACTTGTGCCGGATGCAATTTTCTGTATCGGGGAGATTTTTCTCGCAGGGATACAACACATTGTCAGATTCAACAGCTGGAGGTTTTGACCTGTTTAAGATACTGGGTATCAATAATCAACAGGAGTCCGGTGCAGGCAGACCATGAGCTGATGGGGGCTATTTGCAGATTAAATACTTTCCTCTCCGGTGAAGGCTGAATATCCCACATATCTGACTTGGGTTAACACAACTGCCCTGATGGATTGCCAGTATCGGGAAAACGCCTGCTTTGGAACACGAAGGGGAATACAACGCAAAATGAATAGCAACGACGATCCTGCATCGGCAATCATCGCTTATCAAACAGACACCAAACATATATTTGAATCGGAGTAATGGGCTAATTCGCTGTGCCGATTTCTTACACCGCCGTGCGTCAGACCATCTAGTGAATCGTAAATGCTCAATAACCACCCATCCGCAACAAACCACGGCAGAGTCCCAAGCTCAGGACTCTGCCGTTAATCATTCACATTTTCATATGTGTTTCCAGAGCCTTACCATCGGATGCCAGGGCATAAGGGTTTCCAGCTTTGCATGCTCCGGGGATTTGCCCCGCTGCGATAATACTCTTTCTCAATAGAATTGTACAATTCTATTGAGAAAACACCGCCTGACAGCGTTGCCGTATCTATGATTTTCGGAATGGAAAATCATAGATACCCGTCTCATTATGATCTT
>CALYSH010000116.1 GCA_945485625.1 uncultured Lachnospiraceae bacterium
CCTGAGGGGGGAAAAAGGACTAGACGCACTATCTGTGCTGTGTTAGTATAGAAGTATGATTTTGAACGCGTTAGCCTGCTTTAAGGGCGGCAGAATGGAGGAAACAATGAACAATTTAGAACTGCAAAAAATGGCGAATGAAGTTCGCAAGGGCATTGTAACCGCAGTTCACAGTGCAAAGGCCGGACATCCCGGTGGATCTCTTTCCGCAGCAGATGTATTTACTTACCTGTATTTCGAAGAAATGAATATTGACCCTGCCAATCCCGACAAGGAAGACAGGGACCGTTTCGTATTGTCCAAGGGTCATACAGCACCCGGTCTGTATTCCGCTCTGGCAAACAGAGGCTATTTCCCGGTAGAGGATCTGACCACCTTAAGAAAGCTTGGTTCTTATTTACAGGGTCATCCCTGCATTCACATTCCCGGCGTGGATATGTCCTCCGGTTCTCTGGGTCAGGGTATCTCCGCGGCAGTGGGCATGGCTCTCGGCGGAAAGCTGGATGAGAAGGATTTCCGTGTGTACACCGTGCTTGGTGACGGTGAGATTCAGGAAGGCCAGGTATGGGAGGCTGCTATGTTCGCCGGCTTCCGTAAGCTGGATAACCTGTGCGTTATCGTAGATAATAACAACCTTCAGATTGACGGACCCATCGATGAGGTTTGCTCTCCTTATCCCATCGACAAGAAGTTTGAAGCATTCAACTTCCATGTAATCAACTGCAGCGCACATGACTTTGATGAACTCAGAGCTGCCTTTAAGGAAGCAAGAGAGACCAAGGGCATGCCTACCTGCATCGTAGTACACAGTGTAAAGGGCAAAGGTGTTTCCTTCATGGAGAACAAGGCCGGCTGGCATGGCAAGGCTCCCAATGATGAGGAGTACGCAGTAGCAATGGCAGACCTTGAGAAGATTGGTGCAGAATTAAAGTAAAGTGTTGGAAATAACGGAAAGGCGTGGTAAAGAAAATGGCAGATGTGAAGAAGATTGCAACCCGTGAAAGCTACGGTAATGCATTAAAGGAATTAGCAGAAGAATTCCCCGAATTAGTGGTATTGGATGCTGACCTTGCAGAGGCAACCAAAACCGGTATTTTTAAGAAGGCATATCCTGACCGCCATATTGACTGCGGTATCGCTGAGTGTAACATGGTTGGTGTTGCTGCCGGCCTGTCCCTGGTAGGAAAGATTCCCTTCGTAAGCTCCTTTGCAATGTTTGCGGCAGGACGTGCTTACGAGCAGGTTCGTAACTCTATAGGATATCCTCATTTGAATGTAAAGATTGGCGCTACCCATGCAGGTATTTCTGTAGGTGAGGATGGTGCAACCCATCAGTGTAACGAGGATCTGGCTCTCATGAGAACCATCCCCGGAATGGTAGTTATGTGCCCCTCCGATGATGTAGAAGCAAAGGCTGCCGTTCGTGCGGCATTGGAGTATCAGGGACCCGTGTACATCCGTTTCGGACGTGCGGCAGTACCTGTAATCAATGATAAGCCGGGCTACAAGTTTGAGATCGGCAAGGGTACTGTGGTTCGTCCCGGTAAGGATGTTACCATTGTTGCTACCGGTATCTGTGTAGATTCCGCTCTTGGCGCAGCAGAAAAGCTGGCAGCAGACGGCATTGATGCAGAGGTAGTAAATATCTGTACCATCAAGCCTCTGGATGAGGAATTAATTATCGCAAGTGCAAAGAAGACCGGCAAGGTGGTAACCGTTGAGGAGCATTCCGTCATCGGCGGTCTTGGCAGTGCAGTATGTGACTGCCTGAGTGCAAAGCTTCCTACTCCCGTAAAGAAGCTTGGTATGCAGGATATCTTCGGCGAGTCCGGTTCCGCAGCTGCTCTGATTGAGAAGTATGGTCTGGATGCAGCCGGCGTATACAAGTCCGTAAAGGAATTTGTGTAAGCTCTGTTTATAATCGAATAGGTATCATAGGCCCTTCCCGTTTCGTCGGCGCATGACGCTCACCGCGGGGAGGGCTTTTTGCATCCCGCACCGCAGGCAAAATGGGGCGTTTACTTGATTTTCCATGGGAATCATTGTATAATACCAAGGGTATACTGAGGGCATGTCAGACAGGCCCGCAGGGAATTGGGGCTTTTGAACGAAGGATAAATCAGTTTCTGCAGCAATGAAGGAAAATGGGGTTCTTTGATAGCGGAAACGGAATAATCGTAAGAGAGAGGGTTGCACATGAATATTTTGTCATCGTCAATTTTGGCGGCTGATTTTTGGAAACTTGGGGAGGATATTGCCTGCGTAGAACGGACAGAGTGCAGGTATCTGCATATCGATGTGATGGATGGGGTGTTTGTGCCTGCCATCTCTTTCGGCATGCCGGTGATCAAAAGTATCCGGAGGAGAACAGATTTGTTCTTTGATGTACACTTGATGATTGTGGAACCGGAGAAATATGTGGAAGAATTTGCCCAGTGCGGGGCAGACCTGATAAACTTTCATCTGGAGGCTACTGAGTGCCCGGAGCAGGTCATTTCAAAAATTCGGAAAACCGGGAAAAAGGCGGGAATCACCATAAAGCCGGGAACGCCCGCTGAGGCAGTATTTCCCTATCTGTCCGAAGTGGACATGGTACTGGTGATGACGGTGGAGCCGGGCTTTGGCGGACAGAAGCTGATGCTGGAGTGCCTGGAGAAGGTTCGCACCATTCGCAAATATGCGGAGGAGAAGCACCTGCCCATTGATATTCAGGTGGATGGCGGAATCAAGAAGGATAATGTTCATCTTGCATTGGAAGCCGGTGCCAATGTGATTGTGGCAGGCTCGGCAATTTTCCGGGAGGACGCGGAAGCAAACATCAGGGCTTTTCTGGATGCTATGGCAGAATAGGATTACGGGATAACAAGAACGAGTGTGTTACATTCTCGTTTTTGTATATATTGTTAAGGAGACCAACAAAAGATGAAAAAGAAAACAGGAATCATCGTGGGAGGCGTGGTCGTAGCGCTCCTGGCAATTGTGGGAATTGTCCTGGCCATTGTGTTTGGCATGAAGGGCAAAGGGTACCGCAGCATTAAGGTTTACAAGGTAAACGGTACGGTAACACTGGACCGTACAGGCGCAGGAAGCATGGACGCGTACGAGAATCTTCTGCTTCAGGCCGAGGATGTGTTGAAGGTAGGTAGTGTAAGCTATAGCTGCCTTTTGATGGACGAGGACAAGTATGCCTTGGTGGAAGAGGAAACCCAGCTAACCATTGAAGCAAGCGGAAAGGGAGAGGATACCCGGACCAATGTAGTAGTGAACAAGGGTGGGGTTTGTTTTGATATTCAGAAGAAATTGAATGAGAACTCTTCCTTTGAGGTTACAACCTCCAATGCAGTCATGGCAGTTCGCGGTACAGCCTTCCGCGTGCAGACCGGGCTGGATGAGAAGGCAAAGCCAATCACCAGAGTCAGTGTGGTTCGCGGAGCAGTTTCCGTAAAGAACCTATCTACCGGTGAGGAGATTATCCTCCAGGCTGGTGAGGAGGCAGTGGTTTGCACGGACGAAGAGCAGAATAAGGAAGTGATTCGTGTAACTTCCCCCATTGATTATTCTGTAATGCCGGAGTATTCTGTTGATTTCTTTGAAAATGGCGGAGAAGCTTTGGGCACCGAGGCGGAAAACAACGGAGAAGAAAATGAAGTGGGAACCGGTGAGGAAACGAACCCGGTGGAGCCGGAACGCAAGGTAGCCTCTGTTGCAGAATATATTGCGGCGCAGTATGATTATGCCGGACCCTTCCATGAAGGCTATGCGGTAGTAGGCCGCAAAGACGGTGAAAGCATGAAGTATTTTTATATCAATACTTCCGGTGAGGTGATTAGCGGGGAGTATGACTGGGCGGGTTGTTTCTCGGAGGGAATGGCTGCCGTCGGTTATATTGTTGAGGGAACGGAATACCAGACCTATTACAACTATGGATACATTGATACCACAGGCAGGGAAGTCGTTCCGCTGACATATAAGTCGTCCCTGGCACCGGCTCCTTTTTATAAGGGATATGCTGCTATCTCAGAAGAAATACAGGGCAAATATAATGAGGAGTGGGGATATACCCCCATTTATGAGATGTCCTATCTTATTGACAAGTCCGGCAACCGGATGCCCTATGTGCAGACGGTGGACTTGGGCAAGGGTGATGATTATCCTTCAGGCAGCAGGGTGTTGTCATTACGGGACGATTTGAATGCGGAAAATACCTGGAATGATGTGCAGAATGCCAGAATCGGACTTGCGGATTTCCCTGTAGGGGTAACGAATTCGGAGGAAGGACGTGTCTACATCATCGGGGAAGATTTACAGGTGATTCGTACCATGGAAGTCAAGGATGGATATCTGTCCCGCCTTTATGACGAGGATTTCAATACAATTGGGTATTATTATGATACGGAGGATCAGACCTGTTTCCTGAATCTGTCCTATGAAACGGAACTGACTTTCGATTATCCGGGAGTTCGGCAGGTTACAGAAAAACTGTATAAGGTTACAGTGGGAAATGAGTGCATCTTGTTGGATGAGAGCGGACAGGAGGTGCTCCGCATAAACGGTAATGTCAATGTGTATGAGTCCTATCTTGTTGTGACGAAAACACTGGATGATTTTTATGAACCGGCTGTAACGATTTGCGATATGAGCGGAAACCCTCTGAGCGAGAGCTATTACGGAATCAGGCCGATTGGTCAAACATACAGTAATTCATCAAAGGTGGATGGATTTAAGGGCTTTATCTGTACCAAGGATACCGGATATATTGCTTGTTATGCCGTGTTGGATACTCAGTTAAATGAAGTATTTTCTGTAATGTGCCGCTCAATCAATAATTTATCCTACTATGAGAATGATAAGAATATTCCCACCGATTATTATTATATTGAGGATGGGGAGACTCAGGAGGATTACGTACGATATATCGCAGATGGAAAAGGAAAATTCCTTTTTGAACTGCCCCCTATGGGCTACTATGCGCAGAGCCTGTTTGACCGCGTCGTTGCCACCACTGTAAGTCAATATACCTGGAGTGACGGCAGTACCGGTTCCGGAGCATTGGTTTATTCCATGGATGGAAAGGTGCTGAAGGAGCTGCCGGGATCAGACGGTGTATATGCCCTTGGTGAGATTGATGGGAAAAAGGTGGCATACAGCTGTCGATATGAAAATGGTGATTATACATATGATGGATTCCTTGTGGAGGAGAATGGAATTGTACCGGTATATGTGAATGTGGATGCGAAAAGCTGGTCCTATGATCCACCGGAAGCTTCGGATGAAGCCGGGAAGATTCTGGCACAGAACGGAGAAAACCTGATCCGCCAAGCACAGGACGGTACGGTTATCCTGTTTGTGGACAATCAGAAGATAGAAAATGCGGAAGCACTTTCCCTTCCTTATGCAGGTGCTTATTTGTCCGCAACCGAATATGTGGGTGAGTGGGAATGGAGTATGGAAGCGCAACAGTATACGCTGCGAAGAGTGGAGGACGGTAGCGCAATCAGCCAGACCTACAAGTACATGGGCGTTCTGAGTGAAGAGAAAATGAGCTTTTGCAACAGCGACGGCAAATGGGGATATCTGAAGGTGGAGCTGGAATA
>CALYSH010000117.1 GCA_945485625.1 uncultured Lachnospiraceae bacterium
CTAATCTTCTTTGCAATTCTGGAGATGCCCGTTTGTCCATTGAAATAAGAACGATCAAAGCCCGTTTGATACTTGTTCGCAACGACAAGAATGTTGTACTGGCTGCTGTGGAACGCCTTACGGAACTTTTTGTCGGTGGTGATGTACTTGCCGTTCTCATCCAGGTTCATGGCAGCTTCGGTGAAAGGCTTTTCACTCGGATAGTCATCCAGGGTAACTTCGCCGGAAAAAGCAACCATCACATCACAGCCAACGCACTGCTCGGCATGGTCGGTCAGGTACTCCTTGATGGCCAGATAATAACGGACAGCGTTTGCACGGCTGTCTGCCACGACCATGGCTTTGCCCTTACCGCCGATCTGATAACGGCAGTTTTCCAGGAAGTTGGTCATGATCATTTCCGTTTTCTGGGTGATGGTATAGCCGTGCTGCTTATAATACTTAAACAGTGCGCGGGATGCCTGTCCCTCGATGAGTTCCGGGTTATCCTCGGACACACGGATCAGCCTGAACGCCTCTTTGACTGTGGTGTAGTTTGCCAGAACATCCAGAATATATCCTTCCTCTATGGCCTGCCGCATGGAATACACATGGAACGGTGCCTTGATGGGTTCACCTTCCGGGGTCATTCCCACCACAGTACCAAAGGTCTCCAGTGTCTGCCCCTTGGGGGTAGCAGTGAACGCGAAGAAAGACTGATTGTCATGTCTCCCCTGGCCGATCACTGCATTGATGTACTCGTCGGTCAGGTCCACTTCTTCCTCTTCAATCCCCGCTTCTTCGGCATACTCTTTGATAGCAACGCCAATATCAATCAGGCTGCGGCGGAGGGATTTTGCGCTTTCACCATTCTGCCCCTGGTGGGCCTCGTCGATGATGATGGCGAACTTACGGCCACGGAACTTCTCCATATCCTTCTTTGCAAAGAGGAACTTCTGGATGGTGCAGATGATGATACGCTTTTTGTCATTGATGGCTTCCGCAAGGCTGCGGGAGTTCTTCTTATCGTCAATCGCTTCCACCAGACCAACCTGATGTTCAAAGCTGTTGATTGTGTCCTGCAGCTGGCTGTCCAGTACCACGCGGTTGGTGACCACAATAACGGAATCGAACAGACCATTGTTCTCCGCATCGTGAACAGAGGCCAGCCGGTAAGCGATCCACGCAATGGAGTTGGACTTGCCGGAGCCTGCGGAGTGCTGGATCAGATAGTTGGTACCGACACCGTTTTCTCGCACATCAGCCATGATCTTACGTACCACATCGTACTGATGGTAGCGTGGGAAGATCATCTTTTCCTTGGTGACCGTTTTGGTAACGCCGTTCTTGACGACTTCCTCTTTTTCCTTCACAAAGGAAATAAAGCGGTGAATGAGGTCCAGCAGGCTGTCACGCTGCAGCACCTCCTCCCACAGGTAGCTTGTGGCATAGCCGTTGGGATTCTGGGGATTGCCTGCGCCGCCGGTTACACCGGCGCCGTTGGAGCCTTGGTTGAACGGCAGAAAGCGGGTAGCACCATCTGCCAACTGCGTGGTCATCCATGCTTCGTAAAGGTCAACGGCAAAGTAGACCAGGAAGCGGTGATTCAGGCGGAACGCAAATTCTTTGGAACTGCGGTCGTGCTTGTACTGATTGATTGCGCATACATAGTCCTGCCCGGTGAGCTGGTTTTTCAGTTCCAACGCCACCACGGGGATGCCATTGACGGACAGCACCATGTCGATGGTATTGGTGTTGGCGGTGGAGTAGCGGAACTGACGGGCGCAGCCGAGGATGTTGGCTTCGTAGCGTTCGGTGGCAAGGGGATTCAGATCAGACTCCGGCTTGAAGAAACAGACCTTTAGCTTGCAGCCCATATCCTCGATGCCGTTCCGGAGGACATACAGCAGACCCTGGTTGGAGATGATGGTCTCCAAACGGTGGTACAGCTTGGCCGCAGCGCTGGCGCCATAATATTTGGTATACTTGCCCCATTCCTTGGGCTGAGTCTTGGCGATGAATTCACAGAGCACATCCATATAGATGCACTTTGTAATATCGTGCTGACGGTTATGTACCCAGTTTCCGTCGGCGTCCTGCCCACTGAATTGGGTATAGCCGCCCGCCGGGGAAATCAGGAAGGATTCTATATCTCGCTCAAATCGTTTCTCGCTTTTATCCACGATATTACACACCCTTACTTTTTAATGACTTTACCTGCAAATTTTAGGGCACTCTTGCCAAGGGCTTTCAGGTTGTCCTTGTTTTCAAATATCAAGACGCCGGAACCTAGCAGTCCAAGAGCACCCTTCAGAGCTTTTGCCCCCTGTTCCATGCCCTTGTAATCATCACTCTTCAGTTCCTGCTTCTTGAACCGCTTCTGCTTGTCCATTACCCAGTACCTCCAACAATTTCTCTCCACTGACCTCAAGGGCAACATAATCGTAATGTTTTGCTTCCTCTAAGCAAACAGTTCGCTCTGTGGCAATATACCCAGCAGGCGCCGAATAGAACATATCTGTCAATCCCTTGTGCTGATAGCGTATGGTTTCAACTTTGCTAAAATCGATAGACCGAATTGTGGATTCACTCAATCGGAAAGTTTGTTCTGCTGTTTCCAAATTTTCGCATAGGGCATAGGAAGCTGCAAGCAGCTTGGTTGCCTGTAAATACAGGTCATAATAGTCCTGCATTTCCTGTACATCTCTGCGTTTTTCTGCCAGGTAGCCACTGTGGATGACCTCACGCATGAATCGAACGGGGGCTGCCTTTGGCAGAGGTTCGAATTCTCCAGCACGTCGTTCAAGCGTTTTTTCGATCTGCGCCTGAGCAACAAGTAGGTTCTGTCTGCTGGAGTCTATCTGGCGATTGCGTTCCTCACCTTCCGGCATGGACATAGCCAGAATCAAACCGTTCTTACCAGCTTCCAGCAGCCCAATGCGGTCATCCATTTGCCCATGTTTGATTTGCTCGACCACACGATATGTACGCTCCACCATCTCAGTCAACTGCGCCACCTGTTGTTGCATCAACATATTGTGGTGGCTGTTTGCAAGCTCCTGTACCGGATTACCTTGAACAATTGCCTGCTCCGCAATAGGGAGAGGTGTCACAACTTGATGCTTTCCATCTTCGGCAATCTTCATCAGACTTGGCCATTTTCTGCCGGTTTTCATGTTTTCCATGATGAACATCTCGCCGGATTCATACGCCGCTTGGAATTCTGCGGGGATCTGAACCACATACTGGGTTCCAGCTTTGATCTCAGCCAGGATCTCGCCCAAATTTACGCACTGCACTACCTGTCCCAACAAGGCATGAAAATCAATGCCTTTGGTATCTTGTGTAATGTATAGGCGCTTACCCTCTGCAGGAATGGGCACGGCACTCTGCTCGACTTCTATAGGCAGGTTATCTGCTTCGATGGGAATCAATTCTTTCATGGGACACCTCCACCCGTTGTTATTATCTCATAGAATGCCTTGCTTTTTTCGCGAACACATCAATCAGCAAACAGCAGAAAAGGTACTTTGCTGTAGCTTATTCTCAAACATCAATCAACTGCAGGTAACAGCTTGGGAGCAGAGACAAGCTTTCGTTATTATGTTGTTCCTGTCTTTCTGATAACCTGCGTGTGAGTCAGTGATTTTCATCCCATTTCAATAGATATACCAAATAAGCGAAAATCGCCAGCAGGCCTGCACTAAACAGGAGCAGGAACACTATTTTAACTATAATAAATGTCCGATAGTTATTTGCGGAAAATGGGGAGAATGCCAACGGCATGATAATGCAGAATACTGTAAACAGTGCAAAAATAACCAAACCAGATTTCATGCCACGAGGCTTCTTAAGCGCCTGTATTTGCTCATGACATTGCTTTTTCTGAAGTTCCAACAACGCAATGGCAGATTTCTGCTCCTGAATGGCCTCGCAATTTTTGCGGTATGTGTAGCCGCTACCAGAAATAGCGGATGTGTTGAATTCATAGTCACTTATATCAGGCATCACAATGCCAAACGGATTACTTGCCTTCTCCCTTGCACGCTCGGCGGCACGGATCTTTTTCTTTAGCCTTTTCCCTAATGCCAGTAGAACTCCATACCCGAAATCGTCTTCTTTTACAGAAAAAATTAGGCCTTCCGGGATATAGTCTTCGTTCAGTGCGCCAGAGTTCTCAATCTGTTCTCGAAATTGCTCTTTCATTGTTACCGCTCTATCCCAATATGGCTTTAGGCGTTCGCTTGAAATGCCTGGGTGATCTACATTTGAATATACATTTTCAAGGCTATTGCCGGCCCAGAGGTCGTCTATAGCAGCCCGTATAAAGCCAAGGGCATCGTCCTCATCGTTCTCTGCCTGGATCTTATCTCTTTCGGATATATGAAATTTCATTTCTTCGTTGATCTGTTTGAGACGCTCTAAGGTGGCAGAACGTTCGCTGCTAATTGAAATCAGCTTACTGGCTATAAATCCGCCTAAAATGGCAACGATACTGGCAGATGATGCCGCTATCGTTGTCAATACCGCTGTAAGGTCGTAGGGCATCACAATGCCTCCTTTTTGCCTGTGACATACTCATAAATGAGGGAACGCTTATACTGTTCCAGTTTTTCGATTTTTGCCTGTTTGATGGCAATCAGGCGATCCACTTGAACGCACTTGTTGTCCAAATGTTCCGCAATAGCATATTGCTCATCCAGCGGAGGCACAAATACTTTCAAACGCTCCAATGTTCTCATACCGATATTTTGCTGAGTACCATATGTCCAACCAAACTGTACCTGTCTTTGATAGGCAGTTGACTGTAGAAAATAATACAAGAATCTGAAATGAGCAAAATTGGGGTCACAACGAAATACAGCAAGAGGAGACCAAATTGTGAACACTCTGTCGGTATCTACCACAGACACTCTACCAGTCGTCGCGCCGGACTTAATCATATAAATGTCATTCATTTGAGGCACATACTTCTTGCAACATTCATCGTAGAATTCCTGCGAGATAAAACCTCTTACATGATCGAAGTCTATACTGCCGTTACCACAAGATACGGCTTCTGCGGAAACAAACGGAATACCTTCTGGGAGCAATTCTGGTGTGGTATGAGGGCCATCTGTAATTGGCATAGTTAATAGCGTTAGTGTCTTTTGAACATTCCAATGTTGCGGAGCATACGGATACACATCCACGCCACTATCCTTCATCGGCACGGTGGGGTTCAGTCCCTTGGTGACAGCCTCGGTAATCACGCTCTGCTTGTAGGTTTTCAGCTTTTCAATCTGCGCTTGGACATTAGCAATAAGAGTATCAACTTTACCGACTTTTTCATCGATAGTAGAAACAATTCGCTGTTGTTCCAAGACTGGAGGCACAGGAACATCGATTTTCTTGAAATTGATGGCCGGTAGTCTCCATCGACCCAGAGTTGCCACACCCTGACCAAATCCAAAGAAAACCTTGTTTGTGTAGTAATACTGAAACACTCTAAGGAAATAATCTGCAGACATTTCCTTGTCGTTCAATGTAAAGATTCTATAGTCAGGGGTTGTAACG
>CALYSH010000118.1 GCA_945485625.1 uncultured Lachnospiraceae bacterium
TTCAAATCCCCTATTTTCGTGGATAAAACCAAAAAAATGTCCTCTGTCAAGCCCAGACCAGTATCTATATTAAATGTTTTTTTCAATAATGTAAAGCCTTTTCTCACAAGAAGCTCATTTTCGGTCTCAAAACCGATGGTATATGTTCCGTCCGCATCTCTGCCATACTGTCCGCAAAAATGCAGAATCGCTGCCAGTTCAGCCAGCTGACAATGTCTGGCACTACTGATATGCTTTGCAAGCTCTTCCTTTACTTTCCCTGAAAATGACATCCTTACGTCCTTCCGTTATTAATATCCCTGTGGTACAGCTTCAGTCCATACTCGCCCTGATCCTTCATCTCCTCAAACAAGGCATTTGCCAGAGTAACGCTTCGATGCTTTCCGCCGGTACAACCGATGGCAACCACCAGACGATACTTTCCTTCCTTCACATAATTGGGAATCAGGAAAAGGAGCATGTCCGTAAGCTTCTCCAAAAAATCCCTGGATTCCTGAAAGCTCATCACATAATCCCGCACCTCCGGATCCTTTCCGGTCTTGGTGCGCATTTCATCGATATAGAATGGATTTGGCAGGAAACGCACATCAAACACCAGATCCGCGTCCGCCGGAATACCATTCTTAAAGCCAAAGCTCATAATGGTTACCATCAGGCTGTTATAATCCTCGTTGTTCACAAAGATTCGATCCAGCTCCTCCTTCAGCTCCCTGGTCAACAGATTGGAGGTATCAATGACATAGTCCGCAGTCCTGCGGATGTTTTCCAAAATCTCCCGCTCCTTGCGGATACCCTCCTCCACTCTGCCGTCGGACGCCAGGGGATGAATTCTTCTGGTCTCCTTATAGCGCTTAATCAGGGCCTGCTCGTCCGCATCCATAAACAGAATCTCAAAGTCGTAGCCCTTTTCCCGCAGCTCCCGCAAAATACGGGTAGCATCCTGGAAGGACTGATCCGTACGCACATCCATACCCAGAGCCACCTTGTTGATTTCGCTGTCCGGCATGGAAATCAGCTCCATAAACCTTTCCACCAGGGACACCGGCAGATTATCCACACAGTAATACCCTGCATCCTCCAGCATCTTCAGGGCGGTACGCTTTCCACCGCCGCTCATACCGGTAACTACCACAAATCGCATGTCAAAACTCCCCCAAAAAAATTACTTCCGGTTCCAGTTCCACGCCAAACCGGTGTTTTACCTGTCTTTGTACTTCACTAATCACCTGTTGCACATCCGATGCCGTCGCACCGCCTGTATTGATGACAAAACCACAATGCTTCTTTGATACTTCGGCTCCGCCGATGCGGAAACCGGCAAGCCCTGCCTTCATAATCAGTTCTCCGGCGAAATACCCTTCCGGACGCTTAAAGGTACTTCCTGCACTTGGATACTCCAGGGGCTGCTTCTCCCGCCTCTTTACGGCCAGTTCATCCATGGTTCTGCGAATTTCCTCAGGGTTGCCGGGCTCCAAAGCAAGAACCGCCTCCGTAACGATATAGGAACCATCCTTGATGGCACTGGTACGATATCCAAACTCCATCTGCGCGTTGGTCTTTTCCAGGGCCTCCCCCCGTCCGTCAACCAGCAATACAGCTTCCGTAACCCGGCTCAGATCCGATCCGTAGGCTCCTGCATTCATTACCATACCACCACCCACTGTGCCGGGAATTCCCGCCGCAAATTCCAGACCGGTCAGACCAAGGTCCAGAGCCTTCCTTGCCGCAGCCGCCATGGTCACCGCACCACCCACGCGAATCCGGCTTCCTTCCACCGTCATCCGGGCAAATTCACCGGCAAGCTTTATCACAATGCCAGCATAGCCCTTATCGCCCACCAGAAGATTACTCCCGTTACCCAGCACAAAGTAGGGAAGCGCTTCCCGGTGCAGTAAATCCAGCACCCCGGAAAGCTCCTGCTTGTTACAAATCTCTAAAAGGCAGGAAGCAGGCCCCCCGATCCGAAAGGTGGTGTGCCTGCTCATCAACTCATTTTCATGGATTTGTTCCTTTGGAAGAATGCTCTCCAATGCGCTGCAAATCGTTTCCGTGTTCATATTCCTGCCCCTTTATTCCATTCTTAAATCACCAGTGCCGCCGCACCGTAAATACCTGCATCGTTACCCAGCTTAGCCAATGCAAATTCCACCTTTTTGCAGGGTGAAAATACATATTTTTCAAAGGAGGGTTTTATGAAGGAAAGAAGAATCTCTCCTGCCTTGGAAACTCCTCCGCCGATTACAAACACCTCGGGATTCACGGTACAGGCCACCATCGCCAATCCCTTGCCAAGATAATTGCCGAAACGCTCTGCAATCTCAATGGCCACCTCATCACCGGCCTTCACTCCGTCAAATACGGTCTTTGCGGAAATCTCACCCTCTCTCAGGCAGCTGGGCTTATCGTCCTCGGCAAGGCGTCTCTTTGCCAGACGCACAATGCCGGTTGCGGAGGCATACTGCTCCAGACATCCCTTCTTTTTACAGCCACAGAGCTCTGTCTCATTGTCTTCCATATGTATATGACCGATCTCGCCGCCTGCACCGGTAGCTCCGGTCAGAATCTTTCCTTCCACGATGATTCCGCCGCCGACGCCGGTACCAAGAGTAACGGCTACCATGTTACGATGGCCCTTGCCGCCGCCCTGCCACATTTCACCCAGCGCAGCTACGTTGGCATCATTTGCCGCCTTTACGGGCACATCCAGATATTCCCTCAAAATCTGAGGAATGTTCAGCACACCCCAGCCCAGATTTACGGCACCGCCAACCATGGTTCCTTCCTCATCCACTGCGCCCGGTGCACCTACACCGATACCGATGATATCAGACTTGGCAATGCCCTTTTCTTCCATCTTTTTCAGAATACTCTTGGCAACATCCGGCAAAATCTGCTCACCACCGTTCTCCTTCACCGTAGGAATCTCCCACTTATCCAACAACTCCGCAGCCTTATTAAACAAGCCAAGCTTCACGGTTGTTCCGCCGATATCTACTCCAAATACATACTGACCCATTTCCCTTCTCCTTTTCGTTTATTCATCATCGTCCTCTTCATCCCTTTTTCTTGCAAGGGAGTTCTGTACACGGGCATACAGCTCCTGTGCTGCATTGTAGCCCATTTTCTTCTGGCGGTGATTTACCGCAGCAGACTCACAGATGATTGCCAGGTTACGACCGGGACGGATGGGGATATTGTGACATACCACCTTATTCCCCAGGTACTCAATATAATTCTCCTCCAGTCCCAGTCTGTCATATTCCTTATCCTTATCCCAATCCTCTAAACGGATGACCAGATCAATATTCTGGGTCTCACGCACGGAGGAAGCACCAAACAGTGCCTTCACATCAATGATTCCGATACCGCGCAGTTCAATAAAGTGCTTGGTTATATCAGGAGCGGTACCAATCAGGGTATCGTCGCTGACCTTTCGCAGCTCTACTACATCGTCGGTTACCAGACGATGTCCTCTCTTGATTAACTCCAGAGCAGCCTCGGACTTTCCGATACCGCTCTCACCGGTAATCAGTACACCCTCACCATATACATCCACCAGAACACCGTGGACGGAAATGCAGGGAGCAAGCTTTACATTCAGCCAGCGAATAATCTCAGCCATGAAAGCGGAGGTGGATTTCTTGGTCACAAATACAGGTCTTTTATTCTTCAGGGCAATCTCCATGAAAATCGGATCCGGCTGAAGCTCCCGGCAGAACACGATGGCAGGAATATCATATCCCATGAAGGTCTCATATACCTCCCTCTTTCTGTCGTCCTCCAGTCCTTCCATATAAGTATATTCCACAAATCCAATGATTTGCAGACGAGTGGCATCAAAATGCTCAAAATAACCGGCCATCTGCAATGCAGGTCTGTTAATATCCGGCTGGGTAATCTTAATCTTCCGCACATCGATTTCAGGAGTCAGATTCTACAGCTTCATTTTTTCAACCACTTTTGTCAAACTAACGCTTGCCATGTTGTTTCCTCCCGGTAAATTTATTTTCTGAAAACGGTATCATCCTACCCGGACTCCCGCACCTGTCAGGGAACCAGCTCATACAGCTGCGGTTACTTTTCTTCTCGGTATTATATTGTATCATGCCTTGTGAAAAAATTCCACTATCTCCTGTGCCGCAGCCCTGTTTATTTCCGGAACCTCCATCAGTTCCTCCGGGGTAGCCTGCTTAATCTCCTCCAGAGACTTGAAATGCCTCATCAAAGCCTTCCTTCTGGCCGGTCCGATGCCCGGAATATCATCCAGCACGGATTTTACCTGCGCCTTTCCTCTTAACTGCTTATGATACTCAATGGCAAACCGGTGGGCCTCATCCTGGATACGGGTAATCAGCCGGAACCCTTCGGAGTGGGTATCGATGGGAATCTCCACATTGTGGTAATAAAGGCCTCTGGTACGATGGTTATCATCCTTTACCATACCGCACACCGGAATGTGAATATCCAGTTCCTCCAGCACAGACAGGGCGATGTTTACTTGCCCCCGGCCACCATCCATCATAATCAGGTCAGGGAATCTGGTAAAGCTGTCAAAGGCATCCCCTGCTCCGTTCTCCTCCCGTTCCTTAAGGCCGTGCAGAAATCTTCTGCTGAGCACCTCCCTCATGCAGGCGTAATCATCCGGGCCTCCCACGGACTTGATACGGAATTTACGATAATCACTTCGCTTGGGCTTTCCCTTCTCATACACTACCATGGACCCAACATTTTCAAAACCGTTGATATTGGAAATATCGTAGGCCTCCATCCGGTCGATCGACTTCATGCCAAGCAGGTCCGCAATCTCTTTCACCGCCCCGATGGTACGGCCCTCTTCCCGCTTCAGCTTCTCCCGGTCCTTGGTAAGAATCAGCTTGGCATTCTGTGCCGCCAGCTCCACCAGCTTCTCCTTGCTGCCAATCTTGGGAACCACCACATTCACCTTCTGCCCCCTTCTCTGGGTCAGCCATTTCTCAATCAGCTCCCGGTCCGCTATTTCATACTGCAGCATCAGCTCCGCCGGAATATAGGGAGTTCCGGCATAAAACTGCTTCACAAAATGTTCCAGTATCTCCGGCTTCTTATTTTCCGACACATTTGTCATATAATAATGTTCTCTGCCAATCAGCTTCCCGTTTCGCACAAAGAAGACCTGAACCACTGCCTCTCCTTCATCCTGATACAGAGCCAGAATATCCTTGTCTTCCCCGATTCCTCCCGTAATCTTCTGCTTCTGGGTTACCTGACGAATACTCTCCAGCAGATCCCGGTAACGTGCTGCCTCCTCAAACTCCATATTTTCGGCAGCTTCCTTCATCTTTGCTTCCAGCTCCTTCTGAATGGGTCCCTGGTTTCCGTTTAGAAATTCCAGTGCAGCCGCTATTTTCTCCCGATATTCTTCCCTGCTGATATACCCCTGGCAGGGAGCCGGGCACTGCTTGATATGATAATTCAGGCACGGCCGCTCCAGTCCCATATCCCTGGGCAGGTTTCGGTTGCAGGTCCGTAGAG
>CALYSH010000119.1 GCA_945485625.1 uncultured Lachnospiraceae bacterium
CTTCCAAAAAACTTGACCGGGAAACCCGGCTGCGCTAGTATGGGTACAAGGCAGGAAGTTTTCCGGTCATATGAATTGTTTTTACGAAGGAGGACACTCTATGAATACCGGCTTGAAGCTCTATCGGAAACGTATTATTCCCCAGGAATGCAGACCCTTGACCGGGGATGAAATCGTTCTGGCGGATGACGAAGTAGTCATCACGAAATGGGACACCATTAATCCGAAAACGGAATTTACCCACGGCTGCTCCTGCTACTTTTTAAAGCAGGGCTTCAAGATCAGTAAATTTTACCGTCATGATAATACCCTGCTTTACTGGTATTGCGATATTGTGGATTTTGATTACAATGCTGCGGACAACGAGCTGATTGTCACCGACCTCCTGGCGGATGTGATCGTCAACCCGGACGGGAGATTTCGTGTGGTGGATCTGGACGAGTTGGCAGACGCCTTTGAAAAGCATCTGATTTCCGGAGAATTAATGACCACCTGCCTGCGCCGTCTGGATGATCTTCTGTCCATAATTTACCGGGACAAATTCGACAGACTACAGAACCGCCTGGACAGCCTGGGATTATAATGGAAAGCTGTCCGGTTCCTTTTCCATGCCTTACAGCACCATTCATTTTTCCGCGCCACCCCACTGCCCGAAAATACGGATTCCAAATCTCTATCTAAGTATAAACGCAATTGTATTAAGCAGCATGGCCATCAGAAACAGTATTCCGGTAAGCAAATCCGTTTTATCTTTTGTATATTTCAGCTTACTGAAATAGGTTGCTCCACTGTATGCACATAGCAGACTTACAAGGGGAGCGGATGAGATTCCCTTAACCGCCGAAATCAAAACCAGGATGATAAAAACGACTGTCATTGTAATAGCACCCATGCGCATGGATTTCACATTCATTGCATCATTATAATCTGCCACTTTTTCCAGGGTTTCTTTTAAATCATTATCCATTTTCTCACTTTTCCTTTCACCGTCAATGATTTCTCTGACATCTACATTATAGAAAGAAGCAATTTCCACCAACATACTAAGGTCAGGCATATTATTTCCGGTCTCCCAACGACTGACAGTTCTTCCTGCAACACAAAAATGCTCTGCTACCTGTTCCTGCGTCATTCCTTTTTCTTTTCTAAGTTCCTTCAGAAATCTTCCTGTTTTTTGTTGATTCATTACTACTCTCTCCTTTCACCCACAGCCTATCCCTTTTCAAGCAAAATAAACATGACATAAAGTGAGAAAATGCCGTATTTCTTGAATTAGACACCAAATGTCCATCCCTTTGATAACAAAATCCCGCCCATTCTTTTGAAAAATGAGCGGGATTCTCCTGCAAAAGTCCTAACATAATACATGGGCGAAATCGCCTGCCTGCTTAATAAAAAACATGATGCGCAATATTGATTCCGGTGACACCGGGAACCGGTCTTCGGAAAAACAGGCAGTTTCCCACGTTGGTGACACCGGCCATAGCTTCATCCGCAGCTTTATAGCAGCTTTCATTTGCAAGGTTTCTGGCCAGTGCCAGCTCCAGACGACCACTTCCGGCCGGGGCAAACTGATTCTTCTGATATACCACACCGACTAAGGTATCCGGGAACTTGCTGCTGAGCATCCGGTTAATCACCACCGCGCCTACCGCAACCTGTCCCTCGTAAGGTTCCCCTCCCGCCTCACAATAAATCAGATTGGCTAACAGATATCGGTCTCCTTCCGCGAAGGTGATATCGGAAATACTTCTCCACACCCCGTTGGCAGCTGCCTGGGACAGACGCTTCTCTTCCTCCAGCACCTTCTTTAAGTACTCCAGGTCCTCTTCTTTCTTGCGAATCTCTTCCTCATATTCCTTTGCCTTCTGTTCCGCCGCCTCAATATCGTCCGCGTACTTGGAAATGTTTTTTGAGGTCTGGCTGATGAGTCCGGAAACCTTGCTCTTTTCCTCCTCAGCCGCCAGAAGCAGGTAATCCAGGGCTAATTTCTGTTTTTCCAAAGTTTCCTTTGTTTCCGTAATAAATCTGCAGTTTTCCTTGTACTCCTCGAACCTGGACTTATCATAAGCCTCAATCTGTTCAAACCAGTCCGCACGGTTTAACAGACGAAACAAACTCTTTATGTCCAACAGTGCATTGATAATACTGGAATCATTCCGCTCATACATATTACGGGCGTGAACCACCATGCTTTCATACTGTTCCTGCTCTACCCTGATTGCTTCCTCCAGCGCAAGGGTAGTGGCCTCAATATCCTCTTCCTTCTCGGCTATCTGGGTCTCCAGATCCGCCAGATGCTCGCTGACCTCTGTCAGCTGGGTATTCAAATCCTGCAGTTCGCCCTGAAGTCCCTTCTTTTCATCCTGCAGCTGTTCCAGCTTATCCTGCTGCTTATCCAACTCATTTTCCAGCTTGTCCTTTTCCTTCTGCGCCTCATCGAGCTGCTGCTGGGTGGACTTGGCAGCCTGCGCCTTCATGGCGGTATACTCCGGCAGAACATTTCCGGTAAACAACGCAATAACCAACATGATAGCTATGATTTTCAAGCGTTTCATTCCATCCAACTCCTTTCCTCAATTTTGCAGGCAGGTCTACACCTGAATATGAATCTGTCTCCCGGTATGGCTGTAGGGAATGCACTCCACTCCTGCTGCCGCAAACATCTTTCTGGCCGCCCGGTTCATGGGGGTTCCCTCATATTTATCACTGTCATACACCACACAACAGATGCCCGCCTGAATGATTGCCTTGGCACATTCATTGCAGGGGAACAGGGACACATAAAGCTTGGTTCCCTCCAGGGAACCGCCCCTGTAATTCAAAATTGCGTTCAACTCACTGTGGGTCACAAAAGGATACTTTGTATCCAGCGCATCCCCTTCCCGTTCCCAGGGAAACTCTTCATCCGAGCAGCCTCTGGGGAAACCATTATAGCCCATGGACAGAATTTTATTGTCCATGCTTACAATGCAGGCTCCCACCTGGGTATTGGGGTCCTTGGACCGCATACCGGATAAATGGGCTACGCCCATAAAATATTCATCCCAGCTGATGTAATCACTTCTTTTTGCGCTCATTGCCTTCCCCTTATTTGGTACCGAAAATACGATCTCCCGCATCTCCAAGACCGGGGACGATATATCCGTGGTCGTTCAGCTTTTCATCCAATGCCCCCACGTAGATGTCCACATCGGGGTGTGCTTCCTTCATGGCCGCGATTCCCTCCGGTGCCGCGATAATGCACATAAAGTGAATGCTCTTGCAGCCCTTATCCTTCAGCATCTGGATTGCCGCAATGGAAGAACCGCCGGTTGCCAGCATGGGGTCCACTACAAACACTTCCCTTTCCGCACAGTCTGCAGGAAGCTTGCAGTAGTACTCTACAGGCTTTAAGGTCTCCGGATCTCGATACAGACCGATATGTCCGACCTTTGCGGCGGGAATCAGACTCAATACGCCGTCTACCATGCCCAGTCCTGCACGCAGGATGGGTACGATCGCCATCTTCTTACCCTTCAGCTCCTTTGCCGTTGTATGGCAGATTGGAGTATCAATCTCCACATCATCCAGCTTCAGATCTCTGGTGGCTTCATAACAGATTAACATCGCAATCTCACTGATGGTCTGTCTGAAATCCTTGGTACCTGTGTCCTTTCTGCGAATAAAACCAATTTTGTGCTGAATCAGCGGGTGATCCATAATAACAACTTTTGCCATGTCCGTTTCCTCCATAAGTGTTTTATTTTTTTCATTCCTTCTCTTTTACTGTTCCAGCTGGGAAATCTTATTGATACGTCTGCTGTGCTTTTCCTCTCCGGAAAAGGGGGTATCCAGGAAGGTATCTACGATTTCCAGTCCCATGTTCACTCCGATGACACCGCCACCAAGTGCCAGCATATTTGCATCGTTGTGAAGTCTGGTCATCTTTGCTCCCAAGGGCTCGGAACACAGGGCACAACGAATGCCCTTTACCTTATTTGCCGCGATGCTGATACCGATACCGGTGGTGCAGACTACGATCCCCTTTTCACAGGTGCCGTCAGCCACTGCCTTTGCTGCTGCCACACCAAAATCCGGGTAATCCACGCTGGACTTATCGAAGCATCCAAAGTCCTTTACCTCGAAGCCTCTTTCCACCAGGTGCTTCTTTACCTGTTCCTTCAAATCAAATCCGCCATGATCGCTTCCGATTGCTATCATACTGCTTGTCCTCCTGTTATGATGGTTTTGTTCCTCCCTGTGTGCATGCCCTTGTGGCCATGCCCGGAAGAAGCTTATGAACTTTTCTCTGATAAATCAACAATTCTCTGCCCTGCTGCTTTTAACAGCCGGTTCATAATGGCCTGTCCCAGACCGTCCGAAGAAAACTCCTCCGAATAAATCCGGGTAACCCCCTCCTCGTCAAACCGTCTGAGGATATCGTACAGGTTTCTGGCAATTTCCTCTTCGTCACCGGCAGCCCCTGCCACATGAACCACCTTTGCATGGTAGAGGGACGCATTCTCTCTGGTAGCAATCACTCCGGTTCTCTCGCCCGCGCTTTCTGCCGCGTCCGTGCACTGATTAATGTAATCCACTACCCTTTTATTCTCGCCGCGCACCACCACCAATTCTCCCTTAGGCGCATAGTGGCGGTATTTCATCCCCGGTGCTCTGGGTGCCTTGCCGCTTTCCACATGTACAATGGCCTCATCCCAGGCCACCTGCCCGCACACCTGCTGAAGCATCCTCTCAGTCACGTATCCCGGGCGAAGAATCTGGGGCGGCGTAACGGTCACATCAACGATAGTGGACTCCAGACCAATTCCCACAAAGCCACCGTCGATAATCATTTCAATTCTGCCGTATAAATCTTCCTCCACGTATTTCGCGCTTGTGGGGCTGGGCCTTCCGGAGGTGTTCGCCGAAGGCGCTGCAATAAAACCTCCGCTCTTTTCAATTAAGGCCAGTGCTACCGGATGGTTTGGCATCCGCACTGCCACGGTATCCAGCCCTCCGGTGGTTTCATAAGGAACCAGCGGGCTCTTCTTTAGCACCATGGTCATAGGTCCCGGCCAGAACGCCTCTGCCAGTGCATACGCCTCCTTCGGAATCTCCACGGCAATCTTCTGCAAATCCTCCATGCAACAGATATGCACGATCAGGGGATTGTCCGAAGGCCTCCCCTTGGCTGCATATATTTTCTTTGAAGATTCCGGATTCAGGGCATCCCCTCCCAGTCCGTAAACCGTTTCCGTGGGAAATGCGACCAATCCGCCTTTTCGAAGAATTTCTCCTGCTTCGACCAATATATTCTCCCCAAGGGCGGCATCCTGAACAGTTACAATTTTCGTTTCCATAATTTTTTCTCGAATTTCAATGTGTTTTTCAATCATTTCGTATTAGTATATCACATTTCCCGGGAAAGTTCCATAGTAATCTCCCATAGGCCGATACTTTATTCTTCCATGGATAAATACTTTAGAATCCCCATGCAGATTGCA